>JBQCFA010000221.1:0-9679 GCA_051959695.1 Rhizobiaceae bacterium | reverse complement strand
CGCGACTGGAAGTCCAGGTCGGAGAAATTCGTATGGTCGCGCAGCAGCGAGTCGATCTGGCTGACGCTCTCGAACCAGGTCGTCCAGTCCGTATCGTTGATCAGCCTGAGCCCGCGGACGATGTTGCCCATCGTGACGTTGCCGCTGGAAAGCGTCCGGTGCTCGGCGATGATCGATTCTTCGGCATCGGTGCCGTATTTCTCCAGCTCCGCTTCGAGCCAGCTCAGCGCCCGTCCGGAATTCTGCGAGCCGTCGCGCAGCCGGTAGAGAAGCTGGGTCGCGAAGGTCGCGTCTCGCGCGTGCTGCGTATAAGTGGCGAGCAGGCGCTCGCGCGCGGCGCCGTCGTCGGTGGCGAGAACGCGGTCGGCGGCCTCATTCGCCATCTGCCTCAATTCGCGCGAGCGGTTCACGCGCAGCGCCAGCCGGCGCAGGTTCTCCGTCAACGCGAAGCGCAGGAGCGCTGGCAGAGCCCACAATTCGCCGATCCTTAGCGGCTCGACCGACTGGAAGCCCTGCACCATGGCGCGCAGGCTGTGCAGCATCACCGTGCTGTCGGTGTGCGCCACGTAGAGCCAGACGATGGCCAGCACGCGCGGGATGCGCCGGCCGCCCGGCGTCTTCATCGTCGGCAATTGCCGGTAGAAGCGCGGCGGCAGGTTGCGCTTGACCTGGTAGATCGCCTCCTCGATCAGGTAGTGGTTGTCGAGAAGCCACTGCGCGGCCGGCGTCACGGTCTCGCCCGTGCTCTGCGCCTGGTCGGTGATCCGATAGACCTTGAGGATCGTGTCCCCGATCTCCTCGACGCGCGTATGGAAATCGAGCTTCTCGAGGGCCGGATCGAGCGTGGCGCCGGCGCCGGCGAGCTTCACGCCCAGCTCATGCAGCGCCTCTTCATGCAGGTACGCCGAGCGGATGGGCAAATCCACGTCCGCGGGCATCGGATGAAGGCGCTCAGGCAGCGGGACTGTCTTGTTCTCGATATTCATCTAGCGGGCATTTCCGATCGGCTTGGCATCCCGGTGGCTGCGATAGAACCTATGGTAAATGCCGGGAATGTCGAAGCACAAACTTTTTCAGATCAAGGCAATACGCGGCACACCCGCACCTCGTACGGCTTGGCGCGCGGCCAAAGGCGCGCCGAGCCGCATCCAGTCGAATTGAGCCGAAATGAAGGCGCGCGACGCATCGCCCGCAAATCCCCGTCGTGTACGAACCGGCCCCCACGCAGGTTCTGCCGGAGGTTCTTACTCCCGATCGGCGCGGAAGGCCACGCCCTTCCAGACGAACGCGCGGCAATCAATCGGAACGCGACGCGACGGCGCCCTCCCGGTCTGCGAAGATCAGCGCGCCTGCGCTGGCTCGTCTGGAACCTCGCGCAGCGCCACGATCGCGGCCAGGGTCACCACGTTCGTGACCACCACCCACCAGACGGGAGCCATCGGATTGCCCGTTGCGTGGATCAGCCAGGTGAAGATGATCTGCGCCGAGCCGCCGAAGATCGTCACACCGACCGCGTAGGCGATGGAGAGGCCGGCCGTGCGCACGGCCGGAGGGAAACAGCGTGCGATCAGCACGACGCCGACCGCTCCGCTGGCCGCCTGCAGGGCGGCGAGCACGAAGAAGGCGGAAAACAGCATGATTGGCGTCGGGTTGTGCACAACGAGAAGGACCGCCGGATAGGCGATGATCATCAGCAGCAGCCGCGGCCAGAACGCGATCGCCTTCAATCCGAAACGATCGCCCAGCCATCCGCCGACCAGTGCGAAAATGACGCCGCTGACGCCGATGACCATATTGGAGCCGAACGCGACGCTCGACGGCATATGGAGCGTCGAGATGGCGAAGGTCGTGGCATAGATCATGAAATACTGGGCGATCGTCGCCCCCGGGATAAGGAGAAAGCCGAGCAGCAGCGGCTTCCACTGCCGCTTGAAGAGGCTGGCAAGGACGGCTTTGCCGCTCTCGTGGGCCCGCGACGTGTCGAGCGTCTCTTCAAGCTGGTTGCGGATATAGATGCCGACCGGCGCGATGAGGATGCCGAGCAGGAAAGGTATGCGCCAGCCCCAACTGCTCAGCGCCGAATCCGGCAGCAATCTTGCGAGGATGAAGCCGACGATACCGCCGATCAGCACGCCGATGTTCTGGCTGGAAAGCTGCCAGCTTCCGAAAAGGGACTTGCGTGTGACGGGCGCTGATTCCACGATGTAGGTCGTCGCCGGCCCCATTTCGCCGCCCGTCGAGAACCCCTGCAGCAGGCGCGCCAGAACGAGCAGGATGGGTGCGGCGACGCCGATCTGGTCATAGGTCGGCAGGACGCCGATGACGGCGCTGCCGATCGCCATCAGCCAGATGGTGAGCGTCATGGCGGGCTTGCGGCCCGCGCGGTCGGCATAGGCGCCGATCACGATGCCGCCGAGGGGACGTGTCACGAAGCCGACGCCGAAAGTCGCGACGGAAAGCATCACGCTGGCATAGGGATTGTGCGTCGGGAAGAAGGCGCGGCCGATGAACACGGCAAAGGCGGCGAAGACAGTGAAATCGTAGAATTCCAGCGCGTTGCCCAGGACCGCCGCCGTAATTCGCCTGGTGGTCGACGGCGCGTTCGCCGCGCCCGAATTTCCTGGCTGACGCTGAACGCTGCTGCTCGTCATTTTGTGGCCCCTCCTGCCCCCGCTCGATCCCCGAGACGGCTTGGTCAGCATCGCGCGCGGTCACGGCGAAGACAAGCACGCGCCTGGCCCAAAGAAGCGGCCACCGACAGGTATTTCTTTAGCCAGCGGCCGGATATTCGCGAGCAATGCCGCCGCGACATCCAATGGATTGCTTCCCGGTTCGGCAAGACTGCGATATGGACCTGGCCCCGCGTGGGCCTCTCCGACTTCCTTGCCGTGCCGGCCGGCGGCGCCTGATGCCGAGCGGGTATCCTCTAGCGTTCGGGTGTTCCCGCGGCAGCCCCTTTTGAGGGATGTGGAATTGGATGCTTTTATGAGGGTTTAGGGAGCGGGGCGCATCGTCGGAAGGTCGGAAATGCCGATTGCGGCGTCCTGCCGTCAATCGGCCTTGCCAATCGATTCGCGACGCATGCCGCGGATCGCCGCCGGGAATTTCCAGCGGCGCCGACATTTCACAATCTGGTTGAATTGGTGGGTGTGCACAGGATCGAACTGTGGACCCGCTGATTAAGAGTCAGCTGCTCTACCAACTGAGCTACACACCCACCGCGCGCAGAGCGGCGCGGGTCGGCGCGGATATAGCCAGTCAGTCCGGACCTGTCCAGCCCTCGGGTAAATTTCGATCCGGTCAGGCGAAAAGCGTTCCCTCGGCCACCTTGACCGCGTGGCCGCCGATGCGCGCCGTGGCGAGTTTCCCGCTCTCCACGTCGAACTCCAGCCTGATCCTCGACGGCCGGCCCATTTCCATGCCCTGCTCGATGGTGAACGCCGTCGAGCCTTCCCCCGGTGCGTCGAAACGCATGACCGCGCCGGCGAAAGCGGCAGCGGCGGAACCCGTCGCCGGGTCCTCCGGGATACCCTCGTGCGGCGCCAGCATACGGGCATGAAACGAGGCGTCATGGCTGACCGTCTCGCGGCAGTATATATAGGGCGCGGCGACGAGGTGGCCGACGCGTGGGGCGAGCTTCGTCCAGGCGTCGACGTCCATGCGCACCTTGGCCGCGGCCGCGAGGTCGTGCACCGGCACGGTCACATAGGGTACGCCGGCCGACCATGCGCCGACGCGGTGGTTCTCGAAGCCGATCTCATACGGTTCGAGGCCGAGCGCCGTGGCCACCGCTTCCGACACGATTTCGAAGGCGATTTCCTCCGGGAGGCGCGGCAGGTCGAATTCGGCGAAACCCGGCCCCTTCCCTTGCGACACCGCGCAACGCACCGGTCCGACGCCCTCTTCCAGCACCAGGATCTCCGCACCTCCTGGCGCCACGCCCCGTGCCTCTGCGAGCGCCACGGCGGTGCCGACCGTGGGGTGGCCCGCGAACGGCAGTTCGACGCGTGGCGTGAAGATGCGCACCCTCGCCGTATGGGCGGGGTTTTGGGCCGTGCCGACGAAGACGGTTTCGGATAGATTGAATTCGCCGGCGATCCGCTGCATCGCCTCGGTGTCGAGATCTTGGTCGTCGAACACCACCGCCAGCGGATTACCCGCGAGGGCACGATCGGAAAACACGTCGTAGACCATGTATCGCCGTTTAATCACGCGCTCATCTCCGGTTCAGGTGGGCCCCGCTATATCATGGGCGAAAATTAATTTGAAAAGCCGATGCTTTGGCATGATCTCCTGCGATGAGCGGAGTTCCCGGCAACGGCGGTCCGCCGCCTTCGGGTAGGCGGAACAAAGGACAGGAAGCGGCAATGGACCAGACGGTGGAACGGCCGAAGGTCGAAATGGCGCCTCGCATGGAGGGCGCCGGCATCGAGGAATCGCTCGGGCTCGATGCGAGGGGCCGTCGTCGCGAGCGACGCCGCAAGTGGAGGCTTTGGGCCGCCCTGGTGGTCGTCGCCATCGCCGGTGTCGGGGTCTGGCAGTGGTACGACCAGGCACCGGCTAAAATCGTCTATACCTCGACGCCCGCCGCGACGCGCGATCTGACCATCAAGGTCTCGGCCACGGGCACTCTGCAGCCGCTGACGCAGGTTGACGTTTCAAGCGAGCTCTCCGGCGTCGTCCGTTCCGTCGCCGTCGAGGAGAACCAGCAGGTGAAGAAAGGCGACGTGCTCGCCGTGCTCGACAAGTCGCGCATCCTTGCCCAGATCGATGGCGCCAAGGCTTCGGTGCTGGCCGCCGAGGCGCAGGTCGAGCAGGCCGATACGACGCTCGCCGACACCTCCCGCACGCTCGAGCGCACCCGGCAGCTTGCCGACAAGGGGATGGCCGCCAAGCAGGCCCTCGATACCGCGACGGCCGACCGCGACCGCGCCCAGGCCGCGCTTTCCGTCGCCAAGGCGAACGTGGCGGTGGCCGAGGCCAACGAGAAACTGCAGGAGACGGACCTCGCCAAGAGCACGATCTATGCGCCCATCGACGGCGTGGTGCTCACCCGCTCGGTCGATCCGGGCCAGACCGTCGCGTCGTCCTTCTCAGCGCCCGTGCTGTTCATCATAGCCCAGGACCTGAAGAGCATGCAGCTCGAGGCCGCGATCGACGAGGCGGATATAGGCCGGGTGGAAAAGGGTCAGCCCGGCCACTTCACCGTCGATGCTTTTCCCGGCAAGAACTTCGACGCCAGGATCAGCGATATCGCCTATGCCTCGGTCACGACCGACAACGTCGTCACCTATCAGGCCAAGCTCGACGTCGATAATTCCAGGCTGATGCTGCGTCCCGGCATGACGGCGGCCGTGGACATCGTGACCCGGCAGGCCAACGGCATTCTGACCGTTCCGAACGCGGCGTTCCGCTACAGCCCCCCTGCCCGCGATGCCGGTTCCAGTCGCGGCTTCAACCTGCGCGACCTCTTCATGCCGCGCTTCCGCCGCCACCGGGACGGTGCGGAGGCTCCGAAGGCCGCCGATGGAACACGGGCCGTCTACGTGCTGCGCGACGGCAGGCCGCACAGGGTGATGGTGAAGCCGGGCGATACCGACGGCGAGTACACCGAAATCCTTTCGGGATTGAAGGAAGGCGACCCGGTGATCACCGCGTCTTCGCAGCAGGGGAGCTAACCATGCTGCACAGGTCCCTCCTCCCCGAGCGTGAGGCGCTCATCCGTTTCGACCGGGTCTGGAAAAGCTATGGCGAGGGCGAGGCCCAGGTCCATGCGCTCGCCGGCGTCGACCTCGCCATCGCGCGCGGCGAATTCGTCGCCATCATGGGTCCGTCGGGTTCCGGCAAGTCGACCTCTATGAACATCATCGGCTGCCTCGATACGCCTTCGAGCGGCCGCTACGATTTCATGGGCGTCGACGCCGGGGCGCTCGACCGCGGACGCCGCGCGATCCTGCGTAACCTCTATATCGGCTTCGTCTTCCAGGGCTACAATCTCCTGCCGCGCACCACCGCCGCCGAGAATGTCGAGCTTCCGCTCGTCTATCGCGGCGTCCCGGCTCACCTCCGCCGCGAACGCGCCATGGACGCGCTCGCCAAGGTCGGCCTCACCGGCCGCGAAAGGCACACGCCGGCCGAGCTATCCGGCGGCCAGCAGCAACGCGTCGCCATCGCCCGCGCCATCGTCACCGAGCCGATGCTGCTCGTCGCCGACGAACCGACCGGCAATCTCGACACCGAGCGCACGCACGAGATCATGGATCTCCTGACCGAGCTCAACCGGTCGCGCGGGCTCACCGTCGTCATGGTCACCCACGAGCCGGACGTGGCAGCCTATGCCGACCGCTCGATCCACTTCCTCGACGGTCACATCGTGCCCGGCGTGCCTTCGCGCGAGGTGGCATGATGCTGCTCGAAACCATCCGCCTCGCGCTACGCTCGGTGAAGCGCAACGCGCTGCGCTCCTTCCTCACCCTGCTCGGCATCGTCATCGGTGTCGCCGCGGTCATCGCCATGATCACGATCGGCTCCGGCACGACGGAGAAGGTCAAGGCCGATATCTCCAAGCTCGGCAGCAACCTCCTCGTCGTACGCTCCGGCGCACCGTCGAGCCACGGCGCGTCGCGCGAGGCGGCACGGCCTCTGGGCGACAAGGAGATGGCGGCGCTCGCCACGCAATTGTCCGGAGCCAAAGCAGTCTCGGCGGCCTCGCAGATGCAGGTCCGCGCCGTCTATGGCACCGACAGCATCACCACCGGCGTGACCGGCACCGACGCGGCCTATTTCACCGCGCGCGACTGGAAGATCGTCGAAGGCCGGAACTTCAATGACAGTGAAGTGCGCACCGGGCCCGGCGTCTGCATCATCGGCGCCACGGTGCGCAAGCAGTTCTTCGGCGGCGGCAACCCGCTCGGCATGTCGTTCCGCGTCGGCAAGATGAGTTGCAAGGTGATCGGCGTGCTGGAGACGAAGGGCTTTTCCGGCTTCGGAACGGACCAGGACAACGTCGTCATGATGCCGCTTCCCGGTTTCCAGCGCCGCATCTCCGGCAGCCGCGAAATCGATACGATCTACGTCTCGGCGGCGCCCGGCGTCACGACATCGTCGCTGCAGGACCAGATGGAGACGCTGTTGCGCGAGGTCAGGCGCATCACGCCCGACAAGGAGGACGACTTCACCGTCCGTGACATGACGCAGATCGCCGACGCCATGGCCAGCACCACGGCGGTGATGACCGGGATGCTGGGCGCGGTGGCCGGCGTCAGCCTGCTCGTCGGCGGCATCGGCATCATGAACATCATGCTGGTTTCGGTCACCGAGCGGACGCGCGAGATCGGCATTCGTCTCGCCATCGGCGCGCAGGAAAGGCACATCCTCGTCCAGTTCCT
The DNA here is from genome assembly GCA_051959695.1 of Rhizobiaceae bacterium. Lineage (GTDB taxonomy): Bacteria > Pseudomonadota > Alphaproteobacteria > Rhizobiales > Rhizobiaceae > Mesorhizobium_L. Next base: position 2,291 of record JBQCFA010000221.1, on the reverse strand, counting down.
CGTCGAGGCGACGGTGCTTTCGCTTCTAGGCGGCATCATTGGCATCCTGATCGGTCTGGGTCTCGCGGGCCTCGCCTCGTCGACCATGTCGATCCCCTTCGCACCGAGCCCGGCGGTCATCCTGCTCGCGGTCGGCTTCTCCGGCCTGATCGGCATGGTCTTCGGCTTCTTCCCGGCGCTTCGCGGCGCGCGTCTCGACCCGATCGACGCCTTGAGGCACGAGTAGGCAAGTCAGTTCCCGACGACTTTCGGGTCGACGGTCTTGCCGATGACCCAGCGCATCGACAGCCCTTGCACCACGACCGAGAAGACCACCACCGTATAGGTAGCCGCCAGGATGAGCGGCTTCTCCTGGAAATTGGGCATTGAGAGCGCCAGCGCCACCGAAATGCCGCCGCGCAGGCCACCCCAGGTAAGCACCGGCACGCTACCTGCCGGCATCGGCTGGCCGAGCCCGACAAAGGTGAGCGGGATGACAACGGCAACAAGTCTGGCCAGCAGCACGATAGGGATGCTCGCCACGGCGAACCAGGCCAGCGCCGGATCGAGCCGTACGACCAGGACTTCCAATCCGATCAGCAGGAACAAGACCGAATTCAGCAGCTCTTCGATCAGTTCCCATACCGCGAAGATATAACGCTCTCCGCGCTCGCCCATCGCGAGCTTGCCCGCACGGCTGCCGACGATGAGCCCGGCGACGACCACCGCGATGGGGCCCGAGACTCCGATCCGTAAGGCAACAGCATAGGTCGCTGTCGCGATCGCCAGCGAAACCATCGTAGCCACCGTATGCTGGTCAATCGCCGAAATGGCGCGATAGCCCGCCCATCCGGCGAACAGGCCGAGCGCGCCGCCGCCGGCGCCCTGCGCGAGGAAAAGCCAGGCGACATGCCCCGCCTCGGGATGCGCGTCCTTGCCGATGCCGATCGCGATCGCGAGGATAACGGTAAAGACGACCACCGAGACGCCGTCGTTAAACAGTGATTCGCCGGCAATTTTCGCCTCCAGCGAGCGCGGCAGCTTTGTATATTTCACCAGGCTGAGCACCGCCACGGGATCGGTCGGCGAGATCAGGGCGCCGAACGCCAGCGCCCAAGCGAGCGGCAGGTGGTAGCCGAGTGCGTCCGCCACAAGCCATCCCCCGACACCGACGATGGCCGTCGAAATCAGGACACCAACCGTCGCCATCAGCGCCACTGTCCAGCGCTCGTTCTTCAAGATCTCGACATCGATCTGCAAGGCTCCGGCAAAGAGCAGAAATGCAAGCATCCCGTTCATGACGGCGGAGTGGAAATCGATCTGCTCGACGAAGTTGCGCAACGTCTCCGGCATGGCGAGGCTGGGGAAGAGCCACTCGAACGCGAGCAGCACGAGCGACGCGGCGAGCGCCATAAGCAGCAGGCCCACCTGCCTCGGCAGGTGGATGAGATAGAGATTCAGCCACGAAAAGGCGGCAGTGAGAGTCAGTAGCAGCGCCGCGATTTCGAACGTCGATAGCATCGATGGATCTCCTGGGGGTCTGCGACGCGACTATCCGAGCGGCACATTATCCGGATTCCGCTCCGGATTGGCGAAATGCCATTCGATCATGGCGGGGACGTGCAGCGCCGGGTTGGCGGGAAGATCGCGCGGGCTGCGCACGATGATCGGCCCCTCGATCTCGGGTTCGGCCTCCGCCGCCACGAAGGCACGGATGCGCTCGGCGATCGTTTCCGCAGGCTCGGGAAGATAGTAGCGGCGGAAGATGACGCTCGCGCCCTCCGACGAGCGCAGGTGATAGTGCGGGTCGCGTGCGCGGACGGAAAGGTCCAGGCCGGTTTCCTCTGCCACCTCGCGGACCATGTTCAGGTCGATGTCGGCCATACCGTCGCGGAAATCCTGCGGCTCGAAGGACCCGGCGGCGAAATAGGCCCGGCCGGCATTCACCGTATGGCCGGCCATCCGGATCAGGATCAGCGCGTTGTCGCTCGTCACCGGCACGGCGTGCGCGTAGGCATGTTCCGCCGAGCCGCGCGGCCTTGTCTTGCGCCAGAGCATGAATGTGGCGAACCGGACGGCGTGGCAGGTCCCCTCGAGCCGGCCGCCCTCATAGTCCAGGCGCGAAAGCAGGACCACCTTTCCGTCGAAGAGCGCCGGGTTGCGCGCCGTTTCCTCGCGCCAGTTGGCGTCGATGGCGGGTCCATTCTCGCGCTCGAAGGGATGTGGGCCCGGATTGAGCCGCACGGCGGCGGTGCGGACCGGAACGATGGCGTCGCGGGGCAGGTTGAATGACATCCGATCTTTCAGGCAAT
>JBQCFA010000220.1:0-8600 GCA_051959695.1 Rhizobiaceae bacterium | reverse complement strand
ACGATCGTGGTCTTTACCGTGCTTTTCGCGAGCTACGGACGCTACGTCGCCGAGCCGATGGTGGCCAAGGTGCAGCCGGACAGCCCCGCCGCCGCAGCGGGCTTCATGCCCGGCGACCGTTTCGTCTCGGTAGAAGGCGAGAAGGTGGCGACCTTCGGGGACGTGCAGCGGCTGGTTTCGCCGCGCGCCGGTGACACGCTCCGGTTCGTGATGAAGCGCGGCGACCGCGACGTCACCCTTACCGCCACGCCAAAGCTGACGGAGCAGACCGATGCGCTTGGCAACAAGATAAAGGTCGGCGTGATCGGCGTGGTCAACGACGAGGCGCTGGGGCAGCCGCGCATCGTTTCCTATGGCCCGCTCGAGGCGTTCGGCCAGGCGACGCTCGAGACAGGCCGTATCATCGGCCGCACGGGCGATTTCCTCAGCCGTTTTGCGGCCGGCCGCGAGGACAGGTGCCAGCTCGGCGGACCGGTGAAAATCGCCGACATGGCCGGCAAGGCCGCGCATCTGGGCTTTGAGTGGCTGATACAACTTGTCGCCTTGCTGTCGGTCGGGATCGGCGTGCTCAATCTGCTGCCGATTCCGCCTCTCGACGGAGGCCATATCCTGTTCTATGCCATCGAGGCGGTGCTGCGCCGGCCGGTGTCGGAACGGGTGGCGGAACTGGTCTACAGGGCGGGGCTTTTCGCCGTCCTTCTGTTCATGGGATTCGTGTTCTGGAACGACCTTTTCGGCTGTTCGGCATGATGGAAGATACAGGGAGGCGGGGGATGTCCGAAATTGAGACAGCGTTTACCATGAAGCCTGATAGGCGTGACGCGAATGCCACGCGTTTCGGATAAGTAAATACAAATTAACCAGAAACCTTGCGTGTAAGGAAAATCCGGCTATTACGGTCTGGGATTGGCTGCCGATATCCGGGATTTCGCGCCCAGGGGACGACGGGAAAAGGTAAAGAGGCCCAATGAAGGTAACTTCGAGAATTCTGAGCGCCGCGGCGGCGGCCGCTCTCTATGTGGGCCTTGCGATTTCGGGGGCTGGGGTGTTGGAGTTGACGGCGGTACCCGCCGCGCACGCCGCCGTCGCGAGCAGCATCGAAGTCCGCGGGAACAAGCGCGTCGAGTCCGACACGATCCGCAATTACCTGTCGATCAGGCCGGGCAAACCCTACGACAGCGGCGACATCGACGCCGCCGTCAAGCGGCTGTTCTCGACGGGCCTGTTCTCTGACGTTCGAATCAACCAGGTCGGCGGCACGCTGGTCATCCAGGTGTCGGAATACCCGGTCGTGAACCAGGTGATCTTCGTCGGCAACAAGAAGATCAAGGACGACGAGCTGACCCGGTCGGTCCGGTTGAAGCCGCAGGGCTCCTTCTCCAACCCGGTTCTCGACGCCGACATCAAGAACATCAAGGACGCTTACTCCCGTATCGGGCGCAGCGACGCCACGGTCACGCCCCAGGTCATCGACCTGGGCGAGGATCGCGTGAACGTCGTCTTCCACATCAACGAAGGCGGCCGCACCAAGATCGCGGAGATCAACTTCATCGGCAACAAGGCGTTCAGCGATCGCCGCCTGTCCGACGTCATCTCGACCAAGGAATCGAATCTCCTTTCCTTCGTCCTGCGTAACGACGTCTATGACGAGGACAAGCTGAGAGCCGACGAGCAGGCGTTGCGCCGGTTCTACTTCAATCACGGCTATGCGGATTTCCGCGTCGTGTCGTCTTCGGCCGAGCTGAACGACGCCACCAACAAGTACACGATCAACATCACGGTCGACGAAGGCCAACGCTACCGGTTCGGCGACATCACGATCGAGAACAATATCCAGAACGTCGATGTGGGTTCGCTGCAGCCGCTCCTGAAGAGCCGCAAGGGCGACATCTATTCCGCCAAGGACGTGGAGGACTCGATCGTCGCGCTCACCGACCGCATGGCCGGCATGGGCTACGCCTTCGCGCAGGTTCAGCCACGCGGCGACCGCAACTTCGACAACAAGACCATCTCGGTCGCCTATGCGATCGACGAGGGTCCGCATACCTATATCCAGCGGATCGAGATACGCGGCAACACGCGTACCCGAGACTATGTCATCCGCCGCGAGTTCGACATCAGCGAAGGCGACGCCTTCAACCAGGTGCAGATCCAGAAGGCCAAGAAGCGGCTCGAGGACCTCGACTACTTCACGTCGGTCAACATTTCGACGGCTCCGGGCTCAGAGCCGGACCAGGTGGTGCTGGTCGTCGACGTGGTCGAGAAGTCGACGGGCCAGTTCTCGATCGGCGCCGGCTATTCGACGGGCCAGACCTCATCGAGCGGCAAGGGCATCTCGCTGCAGGGATCGGTTTCCGAGCGCAACTTCCTCGGCCGTGGCCAGTATATCCGCGTCTCCGCCGGCGGCGGGCTAGACGGCTCGCGCGACTACGCGCTTTCCTTCACCGAGCCCTATTTCCTCGGAAGGCGCATTTCGGCGGGCTTCGACATCTATCGCTCGACGCGCAACTACGACAATTACGATAGCGAACTGACCGGCGGCACCATCCGTTTCGGCCTGCCGATCACTGACGCGCTGTCGACACAGTTGGCGTACAATATCGTCAGCGAGAAATACAAATACTCATCGAGCTGCGACAAGGACGGTACGCCGGGACCCGATCCGGACTGCGACGTTTCGCAAGCCGTCATCAATGGCGTCGAAAGCAGCCCTTGGCTCAAGTCTTCCGTCAGCGGCTCGATCATCTACAACACGATCGACGACGTGAAGAATCCGGCCAACGGCATCTACGCCAATTTCACCACGGAATATGCCGGTGTCGGCGGCGACGCGCATTTCGTCAAATTCACCGCACGCGGAAGCTACTACAAGACCGTCTCCGAGCAGATGGACCTGGTTGCGCTGGTTTCGGGCGGCGCTGGCTACATCCACGGATTCGGTGACGGCGTGCGTATCTTCGACCTGTTCGAGAGCAACGATCGCATCATTCGCGGCTTCGAATACAATGGTATCGGGCCCTACGACTTCCAGTCCAAGGAGCATCTGGGCGGCACGACGTATTTCAACGCGACGGCGGAACTGCAATTCCCGCTGCCTGCCGTTCCGCCGAGCCTGGGCCTGAAAGGTGCGGTATTCGCGGATGCTGCTACGCTCTACGGGAACAATCTGGACAACCCATGCCGCGATACGACCACGGGGCACCCCGCAGGGTCCGATTGTACCGGTGGCCGGGGAATGCAGTGGCGCGCGTCGGCCGGCATCAGCTTGCTCTGGGCCTCCCCCTTCGGTCCGCTGCGGCTTGATTACGCCATCCCGGTCATCAAGCAGGCGGGCGACAAGGTCCAGAACTTCAACTTCGGCGTCTCGACGCAGTTCTGATCGGCACGACAATTCCTTCCAGCCCGCGGAGGGCCGAGAAGAAGAGGCATAGAGCAGCGCGCGGCGTCATGGCGGAACCCGTATTCTTCCCACCGTCGCGCGCTTATACGGCCGGCGAACTGGCCGCGCTCACCGGTGCTAGCCTCGCCGACGAGAAGCTTTCCCACACGGAGATTCGTGGTGTCGCGCCGGTCCAGGACGGCGGCGATGGCATGCTGGTCTTCGTCGACGGCAAGCGGCATGCACCGCTTCTGCGCGGCCTGCGCGCCAGCGCCCTCATCTGCAGCCAGGACATAGCGGGGCAGGCCCCGGCGGGCGTGGCGGTGCTGATCGCCGGCAAGCCGGTCTATGCCTTCGCCGCGGCGACCCGGGCGCTCTACCCCTCCGCGGCGAGGCCGGCGGCGATCACCGGGGAGACCCGTATCTCGCTCGCCGCGCATGTCGCGCCCGATGCGGTGATCGAGCCGGGAGCGATCGTGGAGGCCGGCGCGGTGGTTGGGGCGGGCGCCGAAATCGGCGCGGGCACCGTTATCGCGCCGAACGCCGTCGTCGGTTCGAACTGCCGCATCGGCAGGCACAGCTATGTCGGCCCCGGCGCGAGCGTGCTCGCCGCGCTGATCGGCGACCGGGTGATCATCCATGGCGGGGTGCGGATCGGCCAGGACGGCTTCGGCTACGTGCCCGGACCGACAGGCCCCGAAAAGATACCGCAGCTTGGCCGCGTCATCATCCAGGACAATGTCGAGATCGGAGCCAACACCACCGTCGATCGCGGCGCCATGTCCGACACGGTGATCGGCGAGGCGACCAAGATCGATAATCTTGTCCAGGTCGGCCACAACGTGAAGATCGGGCGCGGCTGCATCGTCGCCGCGCATTGCGGCATCTCCGGTTCGGTCACGCTCGGCGATTTCGTCATGCTCGGTGGCAGGGTGGGGATATCGGACCATGTGACGCTGGGCACGGGCGCCCAGCTCGCGGCATCGAGTGGGGTGATGGACAATGTGCCCGCCGGTGGGATATGGGCGGGAACGCCTGCCGTCCCGATCCGGGAGTTCTTCCGCCAGATCGCCGGCTTGCGGAAACTTTCCAACAGCAAGCCACGCAAAGGCGAGCAGCAATGACCGACACGCCGAATGTGCTCGAAGCGGTTGACATCCTCGAGTTGATGAAGCTGCTGCCGCACCGCTATCCGTTTCTGCTGGTCGACCGCATCGTCGATATAGACGGCGACAATTCCGCGACCGGAATCAAGAACGTGACCATCAACGAGCCCCATTTCCAGGGGCATTTCCCCGGCCAGCCGGTCATGCCGGGCGTGCTGATCGTCGAGGCCATGGCGCAGACGGCGGGCGCCATCTGCATCAAGAATTCCGGCAACGAGATGCCGGCGCTCGTCTATTTCATGACCATCGACAACGCGAAGTTCCGCCGCCCCGTCATTCCCGGCGACCGCGTCGAGATCAAGGTCAGGAAGATCAAGCAGCGGGGCAACATCTGGCGCTTCGCCTGCGAGGCGCTGGTCGACGGCGGCAAGGCGGCCGAGGCCGAGATTTCGGCCATGATGTCCTTCAAGCCGATGATATGAACGTTCACATGACCTCCAATATGATTCATGCCTCGGCGGTGGTCGAGAAAGGTGCCGAATTGGGCGAAGGCATCCGGATCGGCCCGTTCTGCCATGTCGGCGGCGACGCGCGGCTCGGCGACAACGTCAATCTCATCAGTGGCGTCACGGTTCTCGGCGCGACCAGCATCGGCGCGGGCACCGTGGTCTATCCAAATGCGGTTCTCGGCGGCGCGCCGCAAAACAACAAGCATCGGGGCGGTCGCACGACCCTGACGATCGGCTCGAACTGCGTCATCCGCGAATCGGCGACCATGCATGCGGGCAGCGACACCGGTCACGGAACGACCAGCGTCGGCGACAATTGCATGTTCATGGCCTATACACATGTCGCGCACGACTGCATCGTCGGCAGCAACGTGACTTTCGCCAACAACGCCTCGCTGAGCGGCCATTGCGAGGTTGGCGACAACGTCATCATCTCCGGCATGACGGCGGTGCACCAGTTCGTGCGCATCGGCCACCACGCCTTTCTCGGCGGCATGTCGGCGATCGTGGGCGATGTCATTCCCTACGGCATGGCGGTCGGCAACCGGGCCAAATTGCGCGGCTTCAATGTCGTCGGCATCAAGCGCTCCGGCCTGCCCAGGACCGAGCTTCTGGCCTTGCACAAGGCCTACCGGATGATCTTCGACCGTGAGCGGCCGGTCTCTGAAAACCTCGAAGCGGCTCGCGAGGCGTTCACCGGGTCTCCCGCCGTTGCCGACGTGATCGACTTCATGACCAGCCGCGGCAAACGCTATTTCACGGTGCCCGCCCTCGACGGCGGCGATGACGACGATGATGGCGGAGAGGGTTGAGGCCGTCTCGACACCGCCTGCATTCCGCGGCGAGGGCCGCGTCGCCGTGGTCGCGGGAAGCGGCAAGCTGCCGGAGGAAACGGCAGCGGAACTGGCCAGGCAGGGGTATGTGCCGTTCGTCGTCGTTCTTGCGGGCGAAGGGGCGGACAGCCGCTTCGATGCCTATGACCACATAGTCATGCGGCTCGAGGACGTATCCGGCCTCCTCGGCATCCTGCGTTCGCGCAATGTCGATCGGGTCGTCATGGCGGGGGGCGTGTCGCGGCGACCGAATCCCTGGAAAATGCGCAAGAACCTGCGCCTCGTCGCATTGCTTGCGCGGTTCATCGTCCCGCTGGCACGCGGCGACAACGATCTCTTGAAGGCGGTCGCCAGCTATTTCGAGGGCAAGGGCATCCGTGTCCTCGGCGCGCATGAGATCGTGCCGGACCTGCTGGCACGGCCGGGGCCGATGACGAAAGCACGGCCCGTTTCCGCGGACATGGCTGACATCCGGATCGGCCATGAGGCGGCGCGAACCCTCGGCGCGCTGGATATCGGCCAGGCCGCCGTCGCGATCGGCGGCCGCGTGGTGGCGCTGGAGGATATCGATGGGACGGACGCGCTGCTTGCCAGGATAGGGAGGCTGAGAGGCCATGGACGCCTTGCCGGCCGCAAGCGCGGGGTGCTGGTCAAATGCGCCAAGCCCGGCCAGGAATTGCGGGCCGACCTCCCGACGATCGGCCTGGCGACCGTCGGGGCCGCGCATGCGGCGGGCCTTGCGGGGATCGCGGTCGAGGCGGGGCGCTCCTTCGTCCTCCAGCAGGCAGAGACGATCGCTCGCGCGGACGAACTCGGCCTTTTCATCGTTGGGGTGGGTACCGCGGAGCACCCATGAAGGAGATGCCGCCTCTGAGGCTTGCTATCGTCGCGGGCGAAGAATCGGGTGACTTGCTCGGCGCCGACCTCGTTGCGGCTCTCGCCGCCACGGGACGGAAGATCGAGCTTTTCGGCGTCGGCGGCCGTCATCTCCAGGCCCTCGGCCTGAATTCGCTCTTCGATCCTGCGGATATCGCCATCGTGGGAGTCACCGCGGTCGTGCGCGACCTGCCACGCATCGTCTACCGTATCAACCAGACGGCGCGGGCGATCGCCCGTCACCAACCGGACTGCCTGGTGACGATCGACGTGCCCGGCTTCAACCTTCCGGTCGCACGCAAGGTGCGCGCCGCCAATCCCTCCATCCCGATCATCCACTATGTCTGTCCGAGTGTCTGGGCGTGGCGATCGGGCAGGGCGCCGAAGATGCGGCGATATATCGACAAGGTGCTGTGCCTGCTGCCCTTCGAGCCGCAGGCATTGGACCGCCTCGGCGGTCCGGCGGGGATATTTGTCGGCCATCGCCTGGCGCGCGATCCATGGATATTGAAAGCGGCGGAGCGGCAGCAGCAGCGGATGGGCGCCAGGCGGAAGAACGGCGCGACGACGCTGCTCGTCCTGCCCGGCTCGCGTGGAAGCGAAGTGCGCGGCCTTCTGCCGGCCTTCGGCGAGACCGCGTCGATCCTGCGCGAACGCGGCAACAGCCTTCGCCTCCTGCTTCCGACCGTGCCGAATGTCGCCGACCTTGTCCGCAAGGGGACCGAAACCTGGCCGAACCAGCCTGAAATAATCCTCGATCAGGCGCGCAAGTGGGAAGCGTTCGGCGAGGCCGACGTGGCGCTTGCCGCTTCCGGCACCGTGTCGCTCGAACTGGCGCTGGCGCGGGTGCCCTTCGTCGCCTGCTACAAGGTCGATCCGGTCATGAAGCTGTTCCAGGGCATGATCAGCATCTGGACCGCCTCGCTGCCCAACCTCATCGCCGACCATCCCGTCGTTCCCGAATACTATAACGAATTCGTGCGACCGGGAGCGCTGGCGCGGCGGGTGGAGCAACTCGCCGCGGTTTCGCTGGAGCGAGCCGCGCAGATCGAAGGGTTCGAGAACATCGCCGCGGCCTTGGCAACGCCGAAGCCGTCGGGCGAGATGGCGGCGGACATCATCCTTCGTGAGATCCGCGCCAGGACGGGCAAATAAGGAAGGCGCCGCTTACGCGGCGCCCGGAATGTCTTGCGGGGGATGCGCCGCGCTCAGCGTTTTGCGACAGGAATGTAGTCGCGCTGCGGCTCGCCGACATAGAGCTGGCGCGGCCGGCCGATCTTCTGGTGCGGATCCTCGATCATCTCCTTCCACTGAGCGATCCAGCCGACGGTGCGCGCGACGGCGAACAGTACGGTGAACATCGTGGTTGGGAACCCGAGCGCCTTCAGCGTGATGCCCGAATAGAAGTCGATGTTCGGATAGAGCTTCTTCTCAATGAAGTAATCGTCGGTCAGCGCGATCTTCTCCAGCTCCATCGCCACGTCGAGAAGCGGGTCATCCTTGATTCCGAGCTCGCCGAGCACCTCATGCGTGGTCTTCTGCATGATCTTGGCGCGCGGATCGTAGTTCTTGTAGACGCGGTGGCCGAAGCCCATCAGCCGGAACGGATCATCCTGGTCCTTGGCCCGGTTGATGAATTCGGGAATGCGGTCGACCGTGCCGATTTCCGAGAGCATGTTGAGCGCCGCTTCGTTGGCGCCGCCATGCGCCGGGCCCCAGAGGCAGGCGATGCCGGCGGCGATACAGGCGAAGGGGTTGGCGCCGGAAGAACCTGCCAGCCGCACCGTCGACGTCGATGCATTCTGCTCGTGGTCGGCGTGAAGGATGAAGATGCGCTCCATGGCGCGCGCCAGCACCGGGTTGACCTTGTACTCCTCGCAGGGCACCGCGAAGCACA
>JBQCFA010000219.1:0-2317 GCA_051959695.1 Rhizobiaceae bacterium | reverse complement strand
GGATCGTCGATCTCCGTCACCCATTTGGCGATGCTGCCGTAGAACGCGCGGTAGTCCACTTCCTGAAAGGCTTCACGGTCGCGCGCCTTTCGGGCGATCTGGCCGATGAACAGGATCATCGGGATGGAATCCTGCCGCGCGATGTGGATGCCCGCCGACGCGGTGGTCGCGCCCGGCCCGCGTGTGACGAAGCAGATGCCGGGCCGGCCGGTGAGCCTGCCATAGGTGTCGGCCATCATCGCCGCGCCGCCTTCCTGGCGGCAGACGATCGTGCGGATCTTCGAATCGTGCAGCGCGTCTAGCACGGCGAGATAGCTTTCGCCCGGCACGCAATAGAGGCGGTCGACGCCATTCGCCTCGAGCGCCTCTACGATCAACTGGCCGCCCGTCCTCAGCGAATTTTTCATTTGCGGGTTCCTGCCTTCAGTTCCTCGAGTACCTCCTCCGTATGTTCGCCCAGCCGTGGCGACGGACGCTCATAGGCAAGCGGCGTTGCCGACATAAGCATCGGCGCGCGTACGGAGGGGAGGGCGTTGCCGTCGGCGTCGGCGAGGTCCATGCGCATGCCGCGCGCGACGATCTGCGGGTCCGCGAACATCTCGGCGATATTGTTGATCGGCGAGGCTGGGACGCTCGCCTTCTCCAGGGCCGCAAGCAGCGGAGCCTTGTCCCAGGAACCAAGCTCCTTCACCAATCGCTCCCGCAGCCGGACCCGGTTGGTCACGCGGGAAGGATTGGTTGCGAAATCAGGGTCCTGTGCCAGCTCTGGAATGCCGAGCGCACCGCAAAAGCGCTGAAACTGGCCGTCATTGCCGACCGCCAGGATGATGTGCCCGTCCCTGGCCGGCAGCACCTCGTAGGGCGCGATGTTCATATGGGCATTGCCCATCTGCACCGGCGCCTTGCCGGAGACGAGGTAATTGAGGTTCTGGTTGCCGAGGATCGAGCACTCCGTGTCGAGCAGCGCCATGTCGATATATTGGCCCTGGCCGGTCTTCTCGGCATGGCGGAGGGCCGCCTGGATGGCGATGACTGAATAGAGCCCGGTGAAGATGTCGGAGACCGCGACTCCGACCTTCTGCGGCTCGCGGCCGGGTTCGCCGGTGATCGACATCAGCCCGCCTATGCCCTGGATGATGAAGTCGTAGCCCGCGCGTGGGGCGTAGGGGCCGGTCTGGCCGAAGCCGGTGATGGAGCAATAGACGAGGCGCGGGTTGAGCGCCTTCACGCCGTCATAGTCGAGGCCGTATTTCTTCAGGCCGCCGACCTTGAAGTTCTCGATCACCACGTCGGCCGTGGCGATCAGCTTCTTCAGCGTCTCGTCGCCTTCGGGTTCGGAGAAATCGAGCGCGACAGAACGCTTGCCGCGATTGGTCGAGTGGTAATAGGCGGCGGAAAGATTTTCCCCGTCCCTGCCCATGACGAAGGGTGGTCCCCAGCTTCGCGTATCGTCGCCGCCGTTCGGGTTCTCGATCTTGATGACGTCGGCGCCGAGATCGGCCAGCAGCTGCCCGGCCCATGGACCGGCGAGGATGCGGGCGAGTTCGATGACGCGGATGCCGGAAAGCGGAGGAGGGGACATGGGTATGATCTGACCCTGAAGGATAGGCAGCCCCTTCCTTGCCCTTCGCGTAGGCGAAAGTAAACCGGGCGGCGCCTTCGTGCTGCTTGGCCATCAACTCAGCGGCCGGCAATCCCGATCGACCATTTCGCGAAATCGTCCATCACCTGGTCACGGTTGATCTCGTTCAGGGATTCGTGCCGGGCATCCGGATAAACCCTTGTCGTGATGTCGGAAAATGCCAGGCGTCGAAGGCGGGCATCGAGAGCGCGGACGGCCTTGCCCCCTTCGGTCGCGGGGTCGTCCGCGCCGCCTGTGAGATGGAACGGCAGTTCGCGTCGCACACCTCTAAAGCGACGGTCGTCGCCGGCGCGGAGGATGAGGTCGATGATGTCGAGCCACATCGACACGGACGGGTTCCAGCCGCAGAGCGGATCGTCGAGGAAGGCGTCGACTTCGGCGGGGTCGCATGACAACCAGTCGAACTCGGTACGTCGGCGCGAGATCTGCCGGGCCCATGCCTGGAAGGTGAATTTCGGCATCAGGCGCGAGGGTACGTCTGAACCCAGGCGAAAACGTTCCCACAGCAGAAGCAGCCTTCCGGCATATCGTGCCGGGCCGGTGCCGGGATCGGCGTTCCATATGGCCGCGCCGGCAACCCGAACGCTGTGACGGGCGATGAAATCCAGCGCGATCAGCCCGCCCATCGAATGACCGAAGACGATGACGGGCAGACCGGGGTGCTCGGAGGCGATC
>JBQCFA010000218.1:0-3172 GCA_051959695.1 Rhizobiaceae bacterium | reverse complement strand
TGGCCAGCCGAAGCACCTCGCCCGGCCATTTGCGACCGCCGAATTTTTCTGTCCTGAGCAGCTCGTGGATGGTGACGAAATTCCCCTCGCTCTTCGCCATCTTGCGGCCCTCGACCTGAAGGAAGCCGTTGTGTAGCCAGTAATTTGCCATCACCGGCGTGCCGTGGGCGCAGCGCGATTGCGCGATCTCGTTCTCGTGGTGCGGGAAGATCAGGTCGAGGCCGCCGCCATGGATGTCGAAGGTGTCGCCGAGAAAGGCCGCCGACATCGCCGAGCATTCGATATGCCAGCCCGGACGCCCCCTGCCCCAGGGGCTTTCCCAGCCCGGCTCCTCGCGGGAAGACCGTTTCCACAGCACGAAATCGGCCGGATTCTTCTTGTGCGCGTCGACCGCGACGCGCGCGCCGGCCTGCTGATCCTCCAGATTGCGCCTGGAAAGCCGGCCGTAGTCGGGCATCGAGGCGACATCGAAGAGCACCTCGCCGTTCGCTTCATAGGCGTGGCCCCGCTCGATCAGCGTCTGGATCAACTCGACCATGCTTGCCTTCCCATCCGGGCGCGGAAGCACGAATTCGGTGGCGCGCGGCTCGAAAGTCGGCTTTAGGCAGCCAAGCGCCGCGACATCTTCATGGAACTGGTCGGCGGTCGTCCCCGTCACCCGTCGGATCGCTTCGTTCAGCGTCATCCGGCCGGCCTCGATCTCCGATCCGAAGTCGCGCAGCGCGCGGGCGTTTATCTTGTCATCCACGTCGGTGATGTTGCGCACATAGGTGACGTGGTCGGCGCCGTAGAGATGGCGCAGGAGGCGGAAGAGCACGTCGAAGACGATCACCGGCCGCGCGTTGCCGATGTGGGCATAGTCGTAGACGGTCGGCCCGCAGACATACATGCGCACATCGGCCGGATCGATGGGGCGAAACGGCTCCTTCGTCCGCGTCAGCGTGTTGTAGAGCGTCAGCCCCTTCGTCTCTTCCGACATGAAATATTCACTCCCGGGCCGCCGGCCGGGAGCGTTTTTCTATCCAGGGAAGAAGGCGAAAACGTCCGGACCAGCGTGTTGCTAGCCGATAATGCAGATGCCGGTAATGGCGAAAGGCGTTTTCATGGCCGGGTTTATGGCCCTGCGGACATTTTCCGTCAAGGCGCAAAAAATCGACGCGGAAAGGTCGGATTGCGAACCAATCGGCTCCCCATTCGTTGGCTATCAGGACTTCGTTAAGCATGGTGGCGCAGTCTTTGATGGTCCAAGACGGATTCGATCGAATTTGCCACGAATTTGACTGAATCGGACACGATCTGCGCCGCTCCCGAAAGCAATCAGGAAGAAGACAATGTCCAGTTCAAGCAAGATCCGACGAAAACCCGCCGAACCGAAACCGGCGGAAGCCCTGATCGCGCAATACCGCGCCATCGGGCAGGCCTCTCTCCAGGCGGCACTGATGTGCACCGCCAAGAAGGGAAAGAAGTCCCTGGAAAAGCGCCCCGCGCACGCCTAGGCGATCAATCTGACTATCAGGCTGATTGCAATTCCGGCCATCACCAGGCCGATGAGGATGTCGAGGAGGCGCCAGGCGGCCGGCTTGGCGAAGAGCGGCTGAAGCAGCCGCGCCCCGTAGCCGAGGCCGAAAAACCAGACGAATGATGCCGCGGCGGCGCCGACGCCATAGGCGACCCTTGACCCACCTGCGAAGCGGCCCGACAACGATCCGAGCAGCAGGACGGTGTCCAGATAGACGTGAGGATTGAGGAAGGTGAAGGCGAGACAGGCGGCGACGGCCGCCTTCAGGTTGGTCTCGCCGCTTTTCGCGGCGCTCAGGGTTGCCGGATGGGCGGCCCGCAGGAACGCCAGGACCGCGTAACTCATCAGGAATATCGCGCCGCTCACGGTGACGGCGGCCAAGAGTCCCGGCGAGGCGGCGACCAGCGTGCCGAGTCCGCCCACTCCGGCCCCGATCAGGACGGCGTCTGCGAGCGCGCAGATAAGGCAGAGCAGGAAGACATGCTCACGCAGCAGGCCCTGCCTGAGGATGAAGGCGTTCTGCGCGCCGATCGCGACAATAAGGGAGGCGCCGAGCAGAAAGCCGGAAGTCGCCGCGCCCAGGAGATCGGTCATACCGAAAAGTCGACGGTCAGCCGTCGATCCCGACGCGACCGGTCACGTAGTCGAAGATCGCACGACGGATCAGAGGGTCTTCCAGCTTCGCCACGGGGAGATAGAAGACGAGATCCTCCCCCCGAGAGAGCGTGATGACGTCGCCGCGCTCCTCGACGCGGTCGAATGCCGACCACAGGAAGCACTCGAAATCGCCATGGCAGATCGACATGAGCGCGGCTTCGTTGAAGGCGAAGGTTTTTCGGCCCGGGTGGAATTCCGGGTGGATCGACCGGCATGCCGGAAGTGTCGCGCGAATGGCGATCTCGTCGTCCGCGCTCAGTTCAACCGTGAATTCCTTGATCATTTTCGATACGCCCACACTCGAGACGATTTTATTCGAATGCGGGTTAAATAAGCTTTAGCTGGACGTTGACCGCCTCTTTCGGGGAGGCCGATTCGTCCACGTCGACAGGCTCCTGGATCTCCGGCCCTGTGTTGGCAACCTTGTTGACCTTGTCGGAAACGGGGATCGCCTCGAAGAAGCCGGGGTCGGCCGGCCGCATCAGGTCCGCCACGTCGCGCGGCTCGTTCGCACGGCAGTCTAGCCAGCGGGCGAAATCCTCCGGCGGGATGACCACGGGCATCCGTTCGTGGATATGGGCGATATCGGCGTTCGCCTCAGTCGTCAGGATGGCGCCGGTGTCGATCTCGGACCCTCCCGGCTCGTGCCACGTCTCCATCAGCCCGGCAAAAGCGACCGGGCCTCCGCGCTTCGGCCTCACCCAGTAAGCCTGCGCCTTGTTTTTCCCCGCGCGCCGCCATTCGTAGAAGCCGGAGGCAGGGACAAGCGCGCGCCGATGCCGCATTGCGGCTTTGTACGTATTCTTCTCGAGCGCCGTGTCGGAGCGCGCGTTGAACAGCAGCGGAAAACCTTTCGGGTCCTTCACCCACGCGGGAACAAAGCCCCAGCGCACCAGAAGCGCCCGCCGATCCGGCAGGTTGGAGCCGGGATCGCTGCGCCCCTCCCCTGCCATCACTATCAGGATGGGCTGGGTCGGCGCGATATTGTAGCGCGGC
>JBQCFA010000217.1:0-4140 GCA_051959695.1 Rhizobiaceae bacterium | reverse complement strand
TCCTTCGCGGCCGACCCCGACAATACGATGATCATCACGCTGAAGGGCGGCGATGTGACAATCGCGCTCAGGCCCGACCTGGCGCCGAAGCATGTCGCGCAGATAAAGAAACTCGTCCGTTCGGGCGCCTATGACGGCGTTGCCTTCCACCGGGTGATAGCCGGCTTCATGGCGCAGACGGGCGACGTGAAGTATGGTAACACCAAGAAGGGCTACAATGCCGATCTCGTCGGCACTGGCGGCTCCGATCTTCCCGATCTTCCGGCGGAATTCTCCAAGGCGCCCTATGTGCGCGGCACCGTCGGCATGGCGCGGTCCCAGGACCCGAATTCGGCCAATTCGCAATTCTTCATCATGTTCGCGCCGGCGCCTTCGCTCGAGGGCGACTATACCGTGGTCGGCGAGGTCGAAAGCGGGATGGAGTTCGTCGACAGGATCAAGAAGGGCGATCCGGGGCAGAACGGCTCCGTCGAGAATCCCGACAGCATGATCAAGGTGCGCATCGCCTCTGATGCGCCGAAGAAATAGGAAATGAAAGGAACGATTTGTGGCTGAGATCAAGGATCCTGAAAACACCGTCCTGATGGAGACGACGAAAGGCAAGGTGGTTATCGAGCTCCTCCCGGATCTCGCTCCCGGTCATGTCGCGCGAATCAAGGAACTGGTTCGCGAGGGCGCCTATGACGGTGTGGTCTTCCATCGGGTCATCGACGGCTTCATGGCGCAGACCGGCGACGTCCAGTACGGCAAGAGCGGTTCGTCGTCCTTCAACCCGGGCCGCGCCGGCATGGGCGGCTCCGACAAGCCGGACCTGAAGGCGGAGTTCTCCAACATGAACCATGGACGCGGCACCTGCTCCATGGCGCGTGCGCAGAGCCCAAATTCGGCCAACTCGCAGTTTTTCATCTGCTTCGACGACGCGAGCTTCCTCAACCGCCAGTATTCGGTATGGGGACAGGTCACGGAGGGGATGGAGAATGTCGACAAGATCAAGCGCGGAGAGCCGGTACAGGATCCCGACAAGATCGTCTCGATGAAGGTCGCCGCGGACGTCAAGTGACCGCATGCGGAGCCTCTTGCCTTCGCCATTGGCGAAGGCCATAACGCGACATGAACCGGGGTCGCCCATGAAGGAATTCCTGACGCAATTTTTCACTTGGTGGAACGGGCAGACGCTTGGCACCCGCCTGCATACATGGCGCGTGGGCAAACGCGTCGGCGAAGACGCGCAGGGCAACGTCTACTACGAGGGCGGCACCGACTCGGAAGGTCGCATTCGCCGCTGGGTGATCTACAACGGCTATTCCGAGGCATCGCGGATTCCGCCCGGCTGGCACGGCTGGATGCATCACAAGGTGGACACGCCGCCTACCGAGGAGAACTACAAGCCGCGGGAGTGGCAGAAGCCACATCTGCCGAACCTCACCGGTACACCGGCTGCCTACCGCCCCAAGGGCTCGGTTCTCGGCAACCGCCACCGCCCGCGCGTCGACGGCGACTACGACGCCTGGACGCCCGGCGGTTGAAGCGATTTGGGCCGCGCGTTGCCGCAGGCGGTATTTTCTCGCCACAATTGCAGGTTACCCGAAAGCAGCTCGCGTGGCGGCGGCGCGGGCAACCTCCAGGGCGTCGCGGATAAGATCCGGCTACTCATGACCCGTTCGTTGCGTCACCTCTGGACCCTGCTTGCCGGGGCGGGCATAAGCGCGACGCTTGCGCTCGGGTATACGGGCACGGCCCATGCCGAGCGCATCAAGAACCCCGTCGCCGAATTCGCCGGCATCGACAAGATAACCGGGCGCATCATCACCTTTGACGCCTATGTCGGGGAGACGGTGCAATTCGGCGCGCTCCAGGTGACGCCGCGTGTCTGCTATTCGGCGCCGGACACGGAGGAGCCCAAGACCGATTCCTTCGTCGAGGTCGACGAGATCACGCTCGACCGCAAGATCAGGCGCATATTCACCGGATGGATGTTCGCGGAGAGCCCCGGGCTCAACGCCGTGGAGCATCCGATCTACGACGTTTGGCTGAAAGCCTGCAAGTTGACGTCGAACGTGCCCATCCCCAAGGGCGACAAGGCGGCGGAGGAGGCCGCGGCGGCGGCCGCGGCAGCCAAGAAGAATCCGCCTGCCGAGAAGCCCCAGGCGCCGAAGGCGGGCGACCAGGTCGGGCCGTCCTTCGACCAGGATGACAATACGCCTCCGCCTGCCGATCTCGACGATTGACCGCGACGCCTATTGAGAATCAGCTTCCGGCTCGCTGTGGCGCGTCCGGCCCCTGCCGAACGTATAGCCGGTCTCGACGGCGGTCTTGCCGAACCGGTCGCGAAGCAGGTCGATCGCGCTTTCGGCCAGGGCGCGTTTTCTTGCCTGGATGTCCACAAGGTCGGGAGGATCGGCTTTCTCCTCGCCGGTCAAGTCGCTGACGCCGATTCCGATCAATCTGTAACGGGTGCCGTCGGCCTCCCGGCGGAGAAGGTCGAGCCCGGTCTGGAAGATGCGGTCGGCAAGTCGCGTCGGATCGCCGAGGCGACGGTTGCGGGTGCGGATCTGGAAGTCCTGCGACTTCAGCTTGAGGACCACGGTGCGGCCGGCGATACCGGCTTTCTTCAGACGGGCAGAGACGCGCTCGGAAAGCGCGCGCAGGATGGGGACAAGGTCCGAGAGGGAGGCGAGGTCCGTATCGAAGGTCGTCTCGGCGGAAACGCTCTTTGTCTCGCGGTCGGCGTGTACCCGGCGCTCGTCCTGGCCGCGGGACAGGTGATACAGCCGATCGCCCATCGTGCCGTAGCGCTTCATCAGGTCGCCGCGCTCCATGTGCTGGAGTTGGCCGATAGTGCGGATACCGTCCTTCTCGAGCGCGGCGGCGAAGGCCTTCCCGACGCCCCAGATGAGTGTGACCGGCTGACCCGCCAGGAAATCGAGCGATTCGCCTTCGCCGATGACGGCGAAGCCGCGCGGCTTGCGGAAGTCCGACGCCACCTTCGCCAGGAATTTGCAGTACGAAAGGCCGACGGAGACACTGATGCCGAGCTCCTTCTCCACCTTCAGCGCGAAGTGGGCGAGCACCAGCGCCGGCGGCAGGCCGTGCAGGCGTTCCGTGCCGGCGAGATCGAGAAAGGCCTCGTCGATCGACAGCGGCTCGACCAGGGGAGTGAGCTCGTTCATCATGGCGCGCACCTCGCGACCGACCCGAACGTACTTCTCCATGTTCGGCTTGACGACGACGGCCTCGGGGCAGGCTTCAAGCGCCTTGAACATCGGCATCGCCGAGCGCACGCCGTGGATGCGGGCGATATAACAGGCGGTCGACACGACGCCACGCTTTCCGCCGCCGACGATGACCGGCTTGTCCTTCAGTTCCGGATTGTCGCGCTTCTCCACCGCCGCGTAGAAGGCGTCGCAGTCGATATGTGCCAGGCTGAGCCGGTAGAGCTCCGGATGTCCGACGAGGCGGGGGCTGCCGCAACTGACGCAACGCCGGACCGGTTCCCGTTGCGCGGTCAGGCAATCGCGGCAGAAACCGCGATCCGGATCGTTGACAGGAGGCGAGGCGCTTGCGAACATAAGGCGAACGGTTCGGTTGCTTCCGGCGATTTGTCCGGCCCCGTTCATACCACAAAGCATGACAAGAGAGAGGGCCGATGGCGATCTCCACGCAACTGCTGACACC
This sequence comes from Rhizobiaceae bacterium, assembly GCA_051959695.1. GTDB lineage: Bacteria > Pseudomonadota > Alphaproteobacteria > Rhizobiales > Rhizobiaceae > Mesorhizobium_L. The sequence continues at coordinate 465 of JBQCFA010000217.1, read as the reverse complement.
GGCGCTCTGGACGGATTTCGAGGATCTCTTCGGCAAGCAGGGCGCCTGCTACGGATGCTGGTGCACGGCCTTCCGGCTGCCGCCGGCTACGCGCCGGGAGAACAATCACGAGCGCAACAAGGACCATATGCGCCGGCGCGTGGAAGAGGGACCGGCGCCGGGCATCCTTGCCTTTGACGAGGGCAGGGCGGTCGGCTGGATGCAGGTCGGCCCGCGCCACGATGTGCCACAGTGGAACAACGCGGCGCGCGCTTCCGCCCCGCTCGGCGAGGGTGAGGCGCGTGACCCGGATATCTGGGCCATCTCCTGCTTCTTCGTGCGCTCCGGCGCGCGGGGCAAAGGGCTGACGCACCGGCTGGTCTCGGCGGGCACGGACTATGCCCGGCGCTCGGGGGCACGCTACCTGGAGGCTTGTCCCATGGACCAGTCGAAAAGTTCCCGCTCGACGGGCCTGTTCGTCGGCTC
>JBQCFA010000216.1:0-2936 GCA_051959695.1 Rhizobiaceae bacterium | reverse complement strand
CTCCAGGTAAAACTCGACCCGCCCGGCCAAAGCCGGGCGGATTTCTTTTGCGGCGCTGAAAATCCATTCTTTACAGTCCGTTATCCTTAACCGTGACTTAACCACTGTGGTTAAGAATAGTCCCGCAACACGCAGGACGGGGATCGAGCCATCGCCGATCCGGGGAGTTTCGGACCATGACCATCCGCCTATCGAAAATGATGCTGTGCGTCGCGGCACTGTCGCTCGCATGGTTCGCACCGGCAGAAGCGGCGGACTACGAGCCGCCGGTCGTCGTCAACACGCCTCCCCAGTTCGTTCCGGTCGAGGTCGGAAACGGATGGTACCTGCGCGGTGACGTCGGCTTCGCCTTCTCCAGGGACATGGGCGATATAAACTACCGCACTTTCGATATCGGCGGCGGAACCTATACGAATGGCAGGCTCGACAGGGCCAGCCTCGACACGGGCATGACGTACGGTATCGGGTTCGGCTATACGTTCAACCAGTGGCTGCGCAGCGACATCACGCTCGATGGGTTCAATGCCGACCTGCACGGATCGGTCGCGAGCACCGATCCATGCGACGGCGCGCCTGCCGGCACGACCTGCCGCACGACCGGCTCCGGCAGCGTGTCGGCGCTTTCCCTAATGGCCAATGGCTACGTGGACCTGGGGACCTATGCCGGGCTTACGCCCTATGTCGGGGCCGGCGCCGGCATGAGCAGGGTCAAATGGGGCGGCTTCTCAGAGAACACCTATTGCGTCGACGGCGCGGGAACCTGCACCGATGCCCTGCTCGGCACGACGCCTCATTCCGGCAAGACCGACTACCGCTTCACCTATGCCTTGATGGCCGGTCTCGCCTACGACATCTCGACGAATTTGAAGCTCGACATCGGCTACAAGTACACGCATGTGGTCGGCGGCGACACGTTCAACTGGGACTCGGCTTCCGCCACCGCGGGCGCGACCGGCACGCAGGGCCGGGACGACGGTTTCTCCTCGCAGGAGGTCCGCGTCGGCCTGCGCTACGAACTCTGGTAACCGGTTTCGCCTAGCAGGCATCTGGCGGCGGGCCACGGCCCGCCGCCTGCATTTCGGGGAATGTTCCGGAAACGACGGAAAATTTCCTCTTGACGCCGCGCCCGTCCGTCCTTATCGCCGTCCGTGGGCCACCCCTCCCCAACGAGGGGCTTGCTATCTGGAAGGATAGATGATGACGACACATCCAAAGCCCGGACTCCGTCCGGCAAATCCTCATTTTTCATCCGGTCCCTGCGCCAAACGTCCCGGCTGGACGGTCGAAGCGCTCGGCGACGCCGCGCTCGGGCGGTCGCATCGCGCCAAGCTCGGCAAGGCCAAGCTCGAGCAGGCGATCGAACTCACCCGCGAAATCCTCCAGGTGCCCTCTACCCACCGGATCGGCATCGTGCCTGCCTCCGATACCGGCGCGGTCGAGATGGCGCTTTGGTCGCTGCTCGGCACGCGCGGCGTCGACATGGTCGCCTGGGAAAGTTTTGGCGCCGGCTGGGTCACCGACACGGTCAAGCAATTGAAGCTCGCCGATGCGCGCGTCATCGAGGCGCCTTATGGCGAACTGCCGGATCTCTCGAAGATCGACTTCGATCGCGACGTGGTCTTCACCTGGAACGGCACGACCTCGGGGGTCCGCGTTCCCGATGCCGAGTTCATCCCGGCAGACCGCAAGGGACTGACGATCTGTGACGCGACGTCGGCCGCCTTCGCCCAGCGGCTCGATTTCGACAAGCTCGATGTCGTCACCTTCTCCTGGCAGAAGGTGCTCGGCGGCGAGGCCGCGCATGGCATGCTCATTCTGTCGCCGCGCGCCGTCGAAAGGCTGGAGACCTATACGCCTCCATGGCCGCTTCCGAAGATCTTCCGCCTCACTTCCAAGGGCAAGCTGATCGAGGGCGTCTTCAAGGGCGAGACCATCAACACGCCTTCCATGCTCTGCGTCGAAGACTATCTCGACGCGCTCAACTGGGCGAAGTCGATCGGCGGGCTGAACGGTCTCGTCGCCCGCGCGGACGCCAATTTCGCCGTCATCGACCGTTTCGTGGAAAAGTCCGGCTGGCTCGGCCATCTCGCTGTGCGGCCGGAGACACGCTCCAACACGTCGGTCTGCCTTTCTGTCGTCGATCCGGACGTGGCGGCGCTCGACAAGGATGCGCAGGCGGCCTTCGCCAAGGGCATCGTCGCCGCTCTCGAGAAGGAAGGCGTCGCCTACGATATCGGCGCCTATCGCGACGCGCCGCCCGGCCTCCGGATCTGGTGCGGGGCGACCGTCGAGACCTCCGACCTGGAGGCGCTCATGCCCTGGCTCGACTGGGCCTTCGCGGCGCAGAAGGCGACGCTCAAGGCAGCCGCCTGAACCGGATTTTCCCTCCCCTTCGTGGGGTGGGTGGCCGGACTAAGTCCGGCCGGGTTGGGTCATCTCCGCCACCCAATCCTCTCAAGCTTCTGCGGCATCTCGAGATCAGCCGAGCATCGCCGCGACCATCCCCTCCGGTCGCTTCGCGGCCACCCTCCCTTCGATGGGGAGGGAAACAGCTAAGGATTTCACCCATGCCCCGTGTACTCGTTTCCGACCAGCTTTCGCCGACCGCCGTGCAGATATTCAAGGATCGCGGCGTCGAGGTCGACTATCTGCCCGACCTCGGCAAGGACAAGGAAAAGCTTCTCGCCGTCATCGACAAATATGACGGGCTCGCCATCCGCTCGGCCACCAAGGTGACCGAGAAGCTGATTGCCGCCGCCACCAACCTCAAGGTGATCGGCCGCGCCGGCATCGGCGTCGACAATGTCGACATACCGGCAGCCTCGCGCAAGGGCATCATCGTGATGAACACGCCCTTCGGCAATTCGATCACGACCGCCGAACACGCCATCGCCATGATGTTCGCCGTGGCGCGGCAGCTTCCCGAGGCCGACACC
>JBQCFA010000215.1:0-3390 GCA_051959695.1 Rhizobiaceae bacterium | reverse complement strand
TTGGGCCGAAATCGTCCCTGAATGTGTCGAAAATGCTCGACGGTGGTCGACACCGCCTTGCGCTTTTCTCCTGTTCAGGAACGATTTCGAGCTCCAACGCAGCCGACCGCTAATTCGTCACTACGACCTTGGGGGCAGGCCCACGTGTCCGGCAAGCGCTTCGACTTCACCACGGCGCGCGCGGCAAATAGATGTTCTGGAACCTTTGCCGCAACGCCTCGTCCAGCGCGCGCGGGACATGGGTCGGGAAATGGGTGGAGAGTATGCGCTTCTTCTCCTCCATGGCCTTGCCGAGCAGGTCGGGCTTGCCTTTCTCCGCCCACTCCTTGGGGCTGTAGCGGTCGGCGACGGCCGGATAGAAATATTCGCGCTGCATGAGCTGAAGGGTCTGGCCGTGGCCGAGATAGTGGCCGGGGCCGTTCATGCAGACATCGGTGATGGTGTCGACCGAAAGTGCGGCGTCGCTCACCTCGATACCGCGCACGCAGCGCAGGCACTGGCCGAGCATGTCGTTGTCGGCGATCAGGCTCTCCAGGCAGAAGCCAAGAAGCGAGGCGTGCATGCCGGCCGATTCATAGATCAGGTTCAGGCCGGCAAGGCCCGCCATGACATTGGTGATGCCCTTCTCGTAACCGGACTGGATGTCGGGCAGCTTCGAGTCCGCCATTCCTGCCGCCGAGCCGCCCGGCAGGTCGTAGAACTGCGCCATCTGGGCGCAGGCGGCCGTGAGCAGCGCCTGCTCGCCCGAGCCGCCGGACATGGCGCCCGTCCTCAGATCAGAGACGAAGGGCCAGGTGCCGAAGATCGCCGGATGACAGGGTTTCAGCGCGTTGACGTAGACGAGCCCGACCAGCACTTCGGCGACCGCCTGCACGATGGTCCCCGCGATCGCGGCGGGCGCGGTCGCGCCGGCCTGCCCGGCCGAAAGAAGCAGGATGGGGATGCCGCCCTCGACGCAGGCCTCGAGCACGCCGCAGGCGTCCTCGGCGAACTTCATCGGCGGCACGACGAAGCAGTTGGAATTGGAGACGAAGGGCCGGTCGCGGAATTTCTCCTCGCCACCGGCGATCATGTAGAGCATCTCCAGCGCCGGGGCGACGTTCTCGCGAACGGTGAAGCTGGTGCCGATATGCTTGGAGGTGCCGGTCACGCAGGCGTAGAGCGTGTTGAAGTCCATGTCGAGCGGATCGGGGATGTCGCGCGGAACCATCGGGCGCTGGAAGAAATGGATGTTGTCCATGAGGTCCACGATGCGCGCTGCGTCGTAGATGTCCTGTAGCTTCGATTCGCGGTATTCGCGCTTTTCGACATCGACGACGTGCACCGCCGCGCCCGCCGTGCCGTAGTGGACACGCTTGCCCTGTACGACCATGTCGTGGCGTGGGTCCTGCGCATGCAGCGTGAAGTGGCGGGCGGCGCTACTTATCGTGTGGAGCACGAGATTGCGGGGGAAGCGCAGGCGCCCGTCCGGGCCGAGTTCGGCGCCGACGCGGGTGCATACCTCGATGCAGCTAGGGATCGCGTTGGCGAAGCCGACCGTCTCCAGGACCGTCAGCACCGCGTCATGGATGCGCTCGATGTCGTTTTCGGCGAGCGGCATATAGCGGCCGCCCTCGAGACCGGCGCGAACGGGGCGGATTTCCTCGGCAAGCGGCGCGGCGCGCAACGCCCTTCGCGCCTCACGCCCGCCCGTGCGCCCTCTGGCTTGGCCTGCACGACCATCGTCCGCGTCCGTGCGTACGGGCGCAGGCTTCTCCACCGCGGCTGGCATAATACGGCTCCATTTCCCGAACCCCTTCGCCACGGTCTTTGCGCCTGTATGCGACGGGTTCGCTCCCACTCCGCTTGGGACTATGCAGCGCGGTGGAGGGCGGCGAATGTGCCACCCCATACCGCCGGATATGCCAGCCTTCGCGGCTTCAGGCGGCGGCCGGGCGACGGCCGGCGGCGGTCGCCAGTTCGCGGATGCCGGGCTCGATGTGCTGGAGGGCAATCGAGGAAATGCCGAGCCGCATGAACTGGGTGTGCCGGTCGCCACGCGCGAAGAAGCGCCGGCCCGGCTCGATGACGACGCTACGGGCCGCCGCCGTCTCGGCGAGCGCGCCGGTATCCATGCCCGGAGGCCCTTCGAGCCAGACCGAGGCGCCGCCGGCGGAATCGGTCGCCCGCCATTCGGGCAGGAAGGCGTTGACCGCCTGGACCAGCCGGCGGCGGCGCTCGCCGAAGGCGGCCGACAGGCGGCGCACCAGCGCTTCATGGTGGCCGAGGGACAGGAAGAGCGCGACGGCGCGCTGGTTGTTGGCCGGAGGATGGCGCAGCATGAACCGCCTCAGCGCCCTGAGTTCCGCGATCAGGTCGGAGGGGGCGACGATGTAGCCGATGCGCAGGCCCGGCGCCAAGGTCTTCGACATCGAGCCCACATAGATGACGCGGCCGGAACGATCGAGGCTTTTCAGCGCCTGCTGAGGCGCATCGTCGAGCAACTGGCTGTCGTAGCCGTCCTCGATGATGATCTGGTTGCGCTCCGCCGCATCGGCGAGAAGCTGCTGCCGCCGGCGGGCGCTGAGCGGCACCATCGTCGGGCAATGATGGCTCGGCGTCACGAAGACGAAGCCGCAGTCGGAGGGAATCTGGTCCGCCATGATGCCTTCGGCATCCACCCGCACCGGCACGGTCTCCGCCCCGGCGAGATTGAAGATCGAGCGCGCATCGGGGTAGCCGGGGTCCTCCATGGCGACCTTCGAGCCCTTCGCCATCAAAAGCGTCGCCAGCATGTAGAGCGCGTTCTGCGCACCGAGCGTAACGATGATCTCGTCGGGATTGGCGAAGATGCCGCGCCGCGGCAGGAGGCGGGCCTGTATCTGCTCGATCAGGAGCGGGTCGTCGCGATCGACCATGTCGGCCGCCCAGTTGCGGATCTCGAGCACGGCGAGCGCCATGCGGTTGCACTCGCGCCATTCCGCCGTGGGGAAGAGCCCCGGATCGAACTGGCCGTAGACGAAGGGATAGGAGTATTTGATCCAGTTCACCTGGGTGGACGGCGATTGCAGTGCTGTTGCGGGCACCTGGCACCTTGCCTTCCAGTCGATCGTCTCGTTATCCGGTTGCTGCCTCTGCGTCGGCTTGGCAGGCGAGGTCAGCACGTCCGGATTGACGAAATGGCCGCGGCGCTCGCGCGCGATGAGGAAGCCCTGGTCGACGAGTTGCTGGAAGGCAAGCACAACGGTACCCCGCGCCACACCGAGCTTCTCGGCAAGAATCCGGCAGGAGGGAAGCGGCATCGAGGCGGCGATCTGGCGGTCGAGGATAGCGGCGACGATGGCCTGACGAATCTGCGCCTGCAGCGTCTGGCCGGAGTCGGTCGATATCCGGAACAGGCCGGACCAGATG
>JBQCFA010000214.1:0-2649 GCA_051959695.1 Rhizobiaceae bacterium | reverse complement strand
GAGATGCACGTAATTGCGCAGCTTCGTATCCTCGCGGCGCACGATCAGCGACATCTTGGCGTGGGTCTTCAATTCTATGAAGCCGAAGACCACCTGGACGCCGGCGCGCTCGAGATCGCGGGCCCAGCGGATGTTCGCCTCCTCGTCGAAACGCGCCTTCAGCTCCACCAGCGCGGTGACAGACTTGCCGGCTTCGGCCGCGTCGATCAGGGCGCGTACGATCGGGCTGTCGTTCGATGTGCGGTAGAGCGTCTGCTTGATCGCCACGACTTCCGGGTCGATCGCCGCCTGGCGCAGGAACTGCACCACGACATCGAAGGATTCGTAGGGGTGGTGGACGATCAGGTCCTTTTCGCGGATGGCGGCGAAACAGTCGCCCGCATGCTCGCGGATGCGCTCGGGAAAACGCGGATTGTAGGGCTGGAATTTCAGGTCGTCGCGCGGCAGCGCCACGATTTCCGATATCTGGTTGACGGCGAGTGGCCCGGGCAGGACGCTGATGCGGCCGGACGACACGCCAAGCTCGCTGGCGACGAATTCTCGCAGCGGCTCGGGCATGGCGCTGTCGAACTCTATGCGGATGACCGAGCCGCGGCGGCGGCGCTTCAGCGCCGTCTCGAACAGGCGCACGAGGTCCTCCGCTTCTTCCTCCACCTCGATGTCGGAATCGCGGATGATGCGGAACGTGCCGGAACCCTTCACCTCGTAGCCCGGGAAGAGCTTGCCGATGAACAGCGCGACGACCTCCTCCAGGGTGATGAAGCGGACGGTCGTGCGTCGATCCGGCAGGCGGATGAAGCGCTTGAGCGCCACCGGCAGGCGCAGCAGGGCCGTCATCACCTCGCCGTCGCGCAGATGATTGAGCGTGAGGGCGATGGAAAAGCCGAGATTCGGGATGAAGGGAAAGGGATGCGCCGGATCGATGGAGAGCGGCGTCAGGACCGGGAAGATCTCCTCGAGGAAATGTTCCTCCAGCCACGCCATGTCGTCGCGGCTGAGCGCGTCGGCGCCGACGATCTCGATATGCTCTTTCTTCATCAGAGCGCGAAGCGAGGACAGGCTCGCCTGCTGCTCGTGCTGCAGGCGGCCGACTTCCAGCAGGATTCGGTCGAGCTGTTCCTCCGGCGTGCGCCCATCGGCGCTGCGGGTGACGATGGACTGGCGCACCTGGCCGGCGAGACCGGCGACGCGGACCATGAAGAACTCGTCGAGATTGTCGGCCGAGATGGAGAGAAAGCGGACCCGCTCCAGAAGCGGGTGGTGCGGGTTCTGCGATTCCTCGAGCACGCGGCGGTTGAACTGCAGCCATGAGAATTCGCGATTGACGAAGCGGTCGGGATTATCGGCGACCGGCTTCCCTTCGGGGGTCGGCTCGCTCTTGAATTCGGTCTGGACCGGCTTCAGCTCGTTCATCTCCATTCCTTCGATCGTCGCCTGCTACGATCGGTCCTCCTCTCATGCTTTTATGACAAACTCGTATCACATATCTTGCATCAAGCCCTTATATGTTACAAACGCGGGCTTCGGGCGGCATATTCGCGCCCGGCAACTTCCAGCGGAGACGACGATGGCCGGACACTCCACCCCCCATTTCCAGAACAATGCCGGGCACCCAGCCATCGACATCGGCGTAAGGGAATTCATGTGCGTCGGGGCCAATCCGCCATTCGACCATCCGCACATCTTCATCGACATGGGCGACGACGACGAGAAGGTCTGCTCCTATTGCTCGACGCTCTATCGCTACGACCCGGCGCTGCATGCCGACCAGACGCGTCCCGAAGGATGCCTCTATATCGACCAGGCTGCCTGAACGTTCTGAAATCCGTCCATGGATGACCGCACCTCCCGCAGGATCCTCGTTGCGGGCGCGGGCATTGCCGGGCTGACGGCGGCGTTGGCTTTCGCCAGGCGGGGATTCAAGGTCGAGCTCTTCGAGCGGACGAAGAACTTCGAGGATTTCGGCGCCGGCATCCAGCTTTCGCCCAACGCGACACGCATTCTGCAGCAGCTTGGCGTCCTGGGTGGGCTTGGCGGCCGCGCTGTGGCGCCGGAAGCAATTGTGCTGAAGGATGGCGCAAGCCTGAGGGAACTCGCCCGCGTGCCGCTCGGCAAGGCGGCGGAAGCGCGATGGGGGGCGCCCTATCTCGTCACCCATCGCGCCGAACTGCACCGGACACTCGTGGAATGCGTTTCGATGCATCCGCAGATACGGCTGCGCGCAGGCTCCGCCGTGATCGATGCCGCATTCGACGGCCACCGTGTCACCGCCACGATCGAAAGAAGCGCCACGCATGACGGAATGCTGCTGGTGGGCGCCGACGGTGTCTGGTCGAACCTCCGGCGCTTCGTAAAGGGCAGCCGCGAGAGCCGGCCGACCGGCAAAATGGCCTGGCGCTCACTGGTTGAGGCGGCGAGCCCAGCAGGACAGGCGCTGACCGCCCTTGCCCCGTCCGAGCGCGTGACCGCGTTCCTGAACCCTACCCTGCATCTGGTCGCTTATCCGCTGCGCGGCGGAACGGTGCTCAACCTCGTCGCCCTTACGAAGGGCGAGGCCGGCGCCGGATCATGGACGAACTCGATCGACCCGCTTCCCCTCACACGCGGCCTCAGCAGCTTCGCAAATCCGCTTTCGACCCTCGCCGAGGC
>JBQCFA010000213.1:0-4538 GCA_051959695.1 Rhizobiaceae bacterium | reverse complement strand
CGGAAGCGCCGGGCGGCGGCGGATAGGCGCCCTGCCGCTGCAGCACGTCCGGGCGGTTGACGCCGGCGGCGCGTACCCTGATCAGGATCTGGCCCGGCGCCGGCAGCGGCACGTCGCGCCGCTCAGGTTTCAGGACCAGCGGACCGCCGGGCGTGGTGATCGCGATCGCGGTCATCTTGGCTGGGATCGTTCCGGTCATGGTATCTCAACTTCCTCCGGCGATATTCGGCAAACCGGGATTTGCGTCCGATGCCCCGCCTTCTCTAGAGTGGCAACCTATGTAGCCGATCGGGTTGGACAAGCAAGGCAGAGGGAGGAATCGCATGAGCATGTTCGACGAAGAGGCTCCCAGGAAGAAGAAGGTTCACGAGATCGGCCAGGACCTCTCGCTGCTTTCCGTCGACGAATTGTCGGAGCGCATCGAACTCCTGAGAGACGAGATTCGCCGGCTGGAAGCGGAAAGGACGGCAAAGGGCGCGACACGGAACGCCGCCGATGCCTTGTTCCGCAAGAGTTGAACCTTTGCAGCGCGGCGATCGTTTCCGTCTCGAAACGGCCGTGAATCCGACAACGCCCGAATCCACTCACCGGAGCCCCTGACAAGCCGATGCTCGCCTCCTTCGGTCCCATATTCGCGCTGTTGCGCGGAACTGCTTTCCTGCTGCTCGCTTCCGGGCTGCTCAGCCTCCTGCTGCCGTTGCGCGGCCAGGCCGAAGGTTTCTCGACCGCGGCGCTCGGCCTGCTCGGCACCGCCTGGGCCGGCGGCTTCGTCGGCGGGTGCCTCTACGCGCCGAAGCTGGTGCGCAATGTCGGCCATGTGCGCTCCTTCGGCACCTTTGCCGCGGTCGGTGCGATCATCGCGCTTCTGACCGGCCTTTTCATCGATCCCTACATCTGGATCGGCTTGAGGATCTTCACCGGCTTCACCATGGCCGGCTCGTTCATGGTCATCGAAAGCTGGCTGAACGAGCGCGCCACCAACAAGAACCGAGGCACGGTCTTCGGCCTCTACATGATGGTGACCTATGCAGCGATCATGGCGGGCCAGATGATCGTGGCCGCCGGCGACGTGCGCTCCGCCTCGCTTTTCATGGTGACCGGGATCTTCTTCTGCCTTTCCCTGATCCCGACGGCGATCTCCACGCAGGCCACGCCGACACCGCTCAAGGAAGTCTCGCTGGATATCGGCAGGCTCTACGCCAATTCACCTGTCTCGCTGATCGGCTGCCTCCTGATCGGCATCGCCAATGGCGCCTGGGGCACGCTCGGCGCCGTGTTCGGCGCGCGGATCGGCCTTCCGACCTACGAGATCGCACTGATGATGAGCCTCGTCGTGATCGCCGGCGCCGTCATGCAGCTTCCCGCCGGCCGCATCTCCGACCGCACCGATCGCCGCTTCGTCATGGCCGCGGCGGCGGCCATCGCCGCTATTATCGGTATTCTCATATTCTTGTTCGAGCCGCGGCATGGCGGCGTCATCCTGGTCATGACCGCCTGCTACGGCGCGCTCGCCTACATCCTCTATTCGCTGGCTGTGGCGCATGCCAATGATCACGCGAGCTCCGAGGATTTCGTCAAGGTTTCCGGCGGCCTCCTGCTGCTCTACGGCTTCGGCACGATGATCGGGCCACTGCTCGGGGCGGCGCTGATGGCGTATCTGAGGCCGGAGAGCCTGTTCCTGGCGACCGCGCTCGCGCATGCGAGCCTCGCCGGCTACACGGTGCTGCGCATCAGGAGCCGGGCGCCTGTCCCGGTCGACGAGCGCGAGGCTTTCCAGACCGTTCCGGCCGAGCGGGCGACGACGCCCCAGGCCATGCATCTCGACCCGCGCGTGGACGCCGGGGAGGGAAGCGAGGAGGCCGAAAAGAAATCGGCCGCCGCCTGATCGGGCGACGGCCGACTGTCCTGGACACAGTGTCGGTGTCGTTATTTCATCGTCGGCATGGCGAATTCGGCGCCTTCCTTGACGCCGGACGGCCAGCGCTGGGTGATCGTCTTGGTCTTGGTGTAGAAGCGGATCGAGTCGGGGCCGTACTGGTTCAGGTCACCGAAGCCGGAGCGCTTCCAGCCGCCGAATGTGTAGTAGGAGACCGGCACCGGGATCGGCACGTTGACGCCGACCATGCCGACATTGACGCGGCTGGAGAATTCGCGGGCGGCGTCGCCGTCGCGGGTGAAGATGGCGACGCCGTTGCCGTATTCGTGCTCGGAGGGAAGCCGCACCGCCTCTTCGAAATCATGGGCGCGTACGACCGAAAGCACCGGCCCGAAGATTTCCTCCTTGTAGATGCGCATGTCCGGCGTCACCTCGTCGAAGAGGCAGCCGCCCATGTAGAAGCCGTTCTCGTAGCCTTGCATCTTGAAGCCGCGGCCGTCGACCTTGAGCTTGGCGCCTTCCTTTACGCCAATGTCGACATAGTTCCTGACACGCTCCAGCGCCTGCGCCGTCACCAGCGGACCGAAATCGGCGGCCGGATCGGTGGAGGGCCCGATCTTCAGGCTTTCGACGCGCGGGATGAGCTTCTCGACCAGCTTGTCGGCGGTCGCCTTGCCGACCGGCACCGCGACGGAGACGGCCATGCAGCGCTCGCCGGCCGCGCCGTAGCCCGAACCCACCAGCGCATCGACGGCCTGGTCCATGTCGGCGTCGGGCATGACGATCATGTGGTTCTTGGCGCCGCCGAAGCACTGCACGCGCTTGCCGGTGGCGCAGCCGCGCGCATAGATGTACTCGGCGATAGAGGAGGAGCCGACGAAGCCGACCGCCTTGATGTCCGGATCATCGAGAATGGCGTCGACCGCCTCCTTGTCGCCGTTGACGACGTTGAGGATACCGGCCGGAAGCCCGGCTTCCAGCATCAATTCGGCAAGCTTCATCGGGACGCCCGGATCGCGTTCCGAAGGCTTCAGGATGAAGGCGTTGCCGCAGGCGATCGCCGGGGCGAACTTCCACATCGGGATCATGGCCGGGAAGTTGAAGGGCGTGATGCCGGCGACGACGCCGAGCGGCTGGCGCACCGAATAGATGTCGATGCCGGGACCGGCGCCTTCGGTGTATTCGCCCTTGATGAGATGCGGAACGCCGAGCGCGAATTCCACGACCTCGACGCCGCGCAATATATCGCCCTTGGCGTCGGGAATGGTCTTGCCGTGCTCGCGGGCAAGAAGCTCGGCCAGCGCATCGTTGTCACGCGCCACGAGCTCGAGGAACTTCATCAGGATCCGAGCGCGCCGCTGCGGGTTGGTGGCCGCCCAGGCCGGCTGAGCCGCCTTGGCGTTCTCCACCGCTTGGCGCAGTTCCGCCTTGGATGCCAGCGCCACCTTGTTGCGGACGGTGCCGTCCATGGGCTGCATGACGTCCGCCGTGCGACCGCTGGTGCCGGCGACGTGCTTGCCGCCGATGAAATGGCCGATCGTTTCCATGGTCTTCTCCCTGTGAGTAGTTGTCTGCATTGTCCCGCTTTGCATCCACCTTTGCAACGCGCGCGAAGCCGTATCCGATGTGCATGGAATCATGATCCCAGCCACACGTACTTTATTTTTTGCAATCACTGGCGTAGCAATCCCGGGGTGGAGGATTTCATGAACTGGGACGATGTACGCATTTTTCTCGCCGTGGCGCGTTCGGGGCAGATCCTCGGAGCCGCCAGGCGACTAGGGCTCAACCACGCTACCGTTTCCCGCCGCATCGCATCGCTTGAGGAATCCCTCAATACCAAGTTGTTCCGCCGCCTCACGACCGGATCGGAGTTGACGGCCGCGGGCGAGCGGCTGCTGGAGCGGGCCGAACACATGGAAGCCGACCTGATCGTCGCGCGCGCCGACATCGCCGGCGAGGGTGGGGAGGTATCGGGCACGGTGCGGATTGGTGCGCCGGACGGGTTCGGAGTCGCCTTCCTGGCCGCGCGACTGGGTGACCTGTCGGTACGCCATCCGGAACTCACGGTGCAACTCGTTCCCGTGCCGCGCTCCTTTTCCCTGTCACGCCGCGAGGCCGACATCGCCATCACGGTAGAACGCCCGAGCGAGGGCAGGCTGGTGGCCGGCAAGCTCGTCGACTACACGCTCGGCCTCTATGCCTCGCGCGCCTATCTTGAGGCGAAGGGGATGCCGAGGACGGCTGCGGAACTGGCGGACCACCGCCTCGTCGGATATGTGCCCGACCTGACTTTCAGTCCTTCCCTCGACTACGCCGCTGAATTCGCCGCGGGCTGGAACGCCCGTTTCGAAATCTCTTCCTCGCTCGGCCAGGCCGAGGCGGTACGATCGGGCGCCGGCGTCGGCATCCTGCACACCTTCATCGCGCGCGCCCTTCCGGACCTCGTCCGTATTCCCGTGGCGGGACCCATCCGGCGCGCCTACTGGCTGGTCTATCACGAATCCGTCCGGCCGCTCCGGCGTATCCAGGCGGTGGCCGGCTTCATCGGCGAGGCGGTAGAGCGTGAGCGCGGCCTGTTCGCGTGATCGGCGGACCGCCCGGCGACGGTCCGGTTGCGGAGGCGATGCATCAACGCGTACACATCGGACAAGGCGGAGTC
>JBQCFA010000212.1:0-20114 GCA_051959695.1 Rhizobiaceae bacterium | reverse complement strand
CGCCGCCGGTGCAGGCGCCGGCGATCGCCGCGATGGTCGGCACGCGGCAACGCTCGAGCGTGCCGACGACGCGGTCGATGCGGCTCTCATAGGCGAGCGCATCCTCGGCGGTCTTGAATGCCTTGAATTGCGAAATGTCGGTGCCGGAGGCGAAAGCCTTGTCGCCAGCGCCGGTCAGCACAATCACGCCGATATCCCGGTTCCAACCCGCGCGCTGGAAGGCGTCGATCAGTTCCTCGACCGTGAGGCCGCGAAAGGCGTTGTAACGGTCCGGACGGTTGATGGTGATGCGGGCGACACCATCCGCACGCTCTTCATAGAGGATGTCCTCGTAGTCGCTCATCCCGGTCTCCTTCATGTCGTAGCGGTTAGAACGGGCGCTCAACCCGCCATGGTCAGGCCGCCGGAAACACTCAGCACCTGGCCGGTGATAAAGCCCGCACGCTCTCCAGCGAAGAATGCGATGGCGCCGGGCAGGTCATCCGGCACGCCTATCCTGCCTAGCGGGATGGAGCGGCGAAAGGCTTCCATCAGCTTTTCGGGATTTCCTGCCCCTCTCCGATAGTCGGCGAACAAATTTGTATCCGTGGGGCCGGGGCAGACGACGTTGAAGGTTATGCCGTCTCGCGCATGTTCGCGCGCCAGTGTCTTGGAGAGCGCCACGAGCCCCGCCTTGCAGGCGGCGTAAACCGCCTCTCCGGTCGAGCCGACGCGCGCGGCGTCGGACGCGATATTGACGACGCGGCCATATTTCCGTTCGACCATGCCAGGCAGGACGGCGTGATGCATGTTCAAGGCTCCGACAAGATTGATGTCGATCAGCCGGCGCCACTCATCCGGCGAAGTCTGCAGGAAAGGCCGGAAGATGTCCCAGCCGGCATTGTTGACGAGCACGCTTACGGCGCCGAAATCCTCGACGGAGCCGGCGATTGCCGCATCGATCTGGTCGCGGTCGGTGATGTCGCAAGCAAATGCCCCGGCGGTGCCGCCGGCAGTCACGATATCCGACGCCGTCTCCTCCGCGGCGCCAAGATCGCGATCGAGAACCGCCACTTTTGCGCCGAGCCTGGCGAAATGGCGGGCGGTCGCGGAACCGATGCCGCCTCCCCCGCCGGTTATCATCACGTGCGCGTCTCGCAATCCGCTCACGGCAGCCTCACACTTTGCCTATGCCTTGCAAGATGCTAGCCTATGGTTCGTAAAATAGCAATGCATTGATATATTTTTCCGGACAAGCTAGATGGCAGGCTCCCCAGAAGAAATGAAAGCGGCGGAAAAGGCTGGCCCAGCCGAATTCGACGTCGCCAACCGGGTGTTCTTCCGGCTCTATCAGAGCTCGAACCTCATGCATAAGGTCGGGACGCGGTTCATGGCCGAATTCGGCGCCACGACACAGCAATGGGCGGTGCTGGGCGCGCTGGCGCGGCCGGCCGCCAGAGTGGGCACGACGGTGAAAGAGTTGACCGAATTCCTGCTCCTGACGCGCCAGAACCTGACGCCGGTGCTCGACCGGCTCCAGGACCGGCAATGGGTCGAACGCGTCAGGGATGCGGAGGATGGGCGCATGCGCAGGGTCCGCCTCACCGGCGAAGGCCAAGCCGTCTGGAACAGGATGCAAGCCGTCATCGAGGACTTCTACGCATCCGCGCTTGACGATTTCGATCTCGAGGACCGCGTGCTTCTTTATCGACTGCTCGATCGTCTGAAGATCAGCCTGAGTAGGCTATGACGCGGCCCGATTTTCGGTCGTCACTAGTTCGCGCAGCTTGAATTTCTGGATCTTGCCGCTGGGAGTGCGCGGCAGGTCGTCCACAATCTCCAGCCTTTCCGGGATGTACTGCGCCGCCATCTGCTGATCCTTGAGGAAGGAGACCATCTCCTCGAAGCCGAGGGAGGCGCCGGGCCTGAGGGAGACGAAGGCGCATGCCTTCTCCCCGAGGCGGCGGTCGGGATAACCGACGACCGCGACGCCGGCGACTGCGGGGTGCCTGAAGAGCAGGCCTTCCACCTCGACGACCGGAATGTTCTCGCCGCCGCGGATGATAATGTCCTTCGAGCGGCCGGCGATGCGGATATAGCCCTTGGCATCCATGCGCGCGATGTCGCCTGTATCGAACCAGCCATCCGCGTCGATATTGGCGAGTTCGGGCCGCTTCCAATATCCGATGAAGTTCGAGCAGCCGCGTACGAGCAGCCGCCCTTCCGCCTCGGGCGCCGCGACCTTTCCATTCGCATCGACGATGCGCACCTCCATGCCGGGCAGCGCGCAGCCATCCGTATTGGTGCTCAAATCCTCCGGATCGTCGAGTTTCGTGGTCGTGACGACGCCGTTTTCCGACATGCCCCAGCCCGAGATAATCGCCGCGCCCAGCGCCTTACGACCGTTGCTCACCAGAGTGCGAGGGATCGGCGCCCCGGCGGAAACGAAAACATCGAGCGTCGGGGTCTCCAGCCCGTTTGCGGAAACATATTCGACAAGACCGTTGAGAAAGGGCGTCGCGCCCATGGTGAACGTAGCCTTCTCCTCGGCGATCTGCCGTGCCATATCGGCCGGCTCGAACACGTCCTGCAGCACGGCCGTCCCGCCAAGCATGAGCGGCAGAACGAGGCCATACATGAAGCCGAGCTGGTGACCCATGGGCGAGGGCATGTGGATGACGGCATCGGCGCCGAAGCGATAGCGCTCGATGAACGGGACGAGGTTCGACAGCATGGTGTTCGATGTATGCATCACACCTTTGGGCTCGCCGGTAGTCCCGCTCGTGTAGAGAAGCTGGATCACATCATCCGGCGCCGGGCGGCTGGCAGCCGGGACGACCGGGTTGTCGCCGGCCGACGCCAGCAATCCGTCGAACGATTCCGGTCCGGTCCCGTCGACGACGAATATGTGGTTGAGGTCGGGAAGCTCGGCTTTCAGGCCCTCGGCCATGCTTTTGTAGTCGAAGCCGCGGAATTGCCGGGGCACGATGAAAACCTTGCTCTCGGCCAGCCGCAGCATGAATCGCAGCTCCCGCTCGCGAAAGATGACCATCAGCGGGTTGCTGATCGCGCCGAGCTTGAGGCAGGCGACATGCAGGGCAAAGAATTCGCGCCAATTTGGCAGCTGGAAGGAGACGACATCGCCGCTGCCGATGCCCCTTGCGGCCAGGGCGGCCGCCAGTCGGGTGGTCAGCCGATCGAACTCCTCGTAGGTCAGTCTGGCGGCACCGCTCCTATCGTTGCGGTAGGCGATCAGGGCCGTCTTGCCGGGGTCGGACGCCAACACTTTGTCGAGATAGTCCAGCAGCGTCTTGTCCTGCCACAAACCCGCTTCGATCATCGCGGTGCGGCGCGCGGCCAGTGCCTGATTGAGTTTCATGTCTTTTTCTCCCTAGGATCGTGGCTCCCGGACAATCGTCAAACCGCTCGCAATGCCTCCCGGGCGATGATGTGCTTCATAATCTGGGCCGTCCCGTCGCCGATCTGCAAGCCCAGGACATCGCGCAGCCGCTGCTCGAAGGGCAGCTCCCTGCTATAGCCCGCATGTCCATGCAGCAGGAGGCATTGCTGGACTACTTCGAAGGCGAGCTTAGGCGCCCACCATTTGCACATGGCCGCCTCTCGAGTGTGCGGCAGCCCCGCATCCTTGGCCGCCAAGGTCCGGTAGCATAGCAAACGGGCGGCTTCCACATAGGTCTCCAGCTCGGCAAGCGGGAAGGAGACGCCCTGATTGTCGCCCAGCGGCCTGCCGAAGCTCCGGCGGGACGAAACGTGGCCCCAGGTTTCCACGAGAGAGATCCGGGCAAGCGCGAGGCATTGAAGTCCGATCAGCGCGCGGCTGAAATCGAATCCCTGCATGACCTGCACGAATCCCTGTCCCTCTTCCCCCAGCAGGCGCTTGGCGGGGACGCGCGCGCCGTCGAAGAAGATCGATCCCCGGCCAACCGCATGCTCGCCCAAATCCTGGAAGCGGGTGCGGCTTATCCCGGGAATATCGAGATCGACGAGGAAAGCCGAAATGCCGCGCGCGCCTTGGCTTCCCGGCTCCGTCCGGGCGAAGACCACGGCATGGTCCGCCTGATCGGCCATCGAGATCGAGGTCTTTTCGCCTTTAAGGAGAAATTCGTCGCCTTGCCGCGTTGCTTTCAGGCGAAGGGACGCTGCATCGGAGCCGCCCTGCGGTTCGGTCAACGCAAGCGCCAGCAGCTTTTCCCCCGCGCAGACGGAAGGGAGGATTTCCGCGGCGACTTCAGAACGCGCATGGCGTGCCACGATGGTTCCGCACAGCGAGGCCAGAAGCTGGATGTAAGCGACATTGAAGTCGCCTTCGGCGATTGCCTCGATCACCACGCCGCTGGTGAAGTGGTCCATACCGAGGCCGCCATACTCTTCCGGAAGTTCCAAGCCGATTAGGCCCAGACCACCCATCTGTCGCCTGACGTCGAGCGGGATGGCGCCTTCCGCCTCGATGTGGCGGGAAAGCGGAGCCAGGACTTCGGTCGCGAAGCGAGCCGCCGTAGCCCGGATCTCCCGGTGCTCGCCGGCCATGCCGACCGCCATGTCCTCGGGAAGGGGAC
Organism: Rhizobiaceae bacterium; assembly: GCA_051959695.1. GTDB lineage: Bacteria > Pseudomonadota > Alphaproteobacteria > Rhizobiales > Rhizobiaceae > Mesorhizobium_L. Next base: position 15,558 of record JBQCFA010000212.1, on the reverse strand, counting down.
TTCGGACGTTCATCGGGCCGCACCTGCTGCGCGTGACGCATCGCAGTTGCTACCGGGCCGGCGGCAAAGGGCCAGCGTAACATCGTCCAGGTCGGCAACAATCATGCCTATTTCCCGCCTCGCGGTTGGCCATTGATTGGCAACATGAGGGGCGGATAGATAAATGTCAATGCATTGATATATACTATGGCGCGGTACATGACTCCGCTGGCACGTATCGCGAAAGTCGCTCCACGGAGTCAAAAAAAAGGCCCGCTTGGCGCGGGCCTTTTCCTGGATGGCCACACGCCATAGTATTCATGGGCGCACAGCCTATTGTCGACTCACTGCTTTTTCGGGGCGGTCGTGTCCGGCGTCGTCGTATCGCTGCCGGTAGCCGGCGCCTTCATGCCAGAGGTACCCATCCCGGTCGAGGGCGCCATACCGCCCGTCGAGCTTCCACTCGTGTCGCTTGCCGCCGCGGCAGGCTGGTACGGCTTCGGGTCGAAGTCGGGCAGCGCTTTCAACTGATCGGCGGTCGTCGGGACGATGATCCACCACGACCCGTTGCCCTGCTCCCATTTCACCTGGGAGTAGTCGATAGCGACGTCCTTAGAGCCTATGCCGAGAAAGCCGCCGACGCCCACGACCACGGACACGATCTTGCCGTCGTTGTCGAGGACAAGGTCATCGACCTTGCCGATGCTCTGTGCATTCTTATCGGGGCTGTTGTAGACCGTGGCGCCCATCAGGGTCGAGGCGATATGGCCATCCGCGATCGCCTGATCCTTCGCCTTGACCTCGTCAGCTGATTTCATTCCGGGGGGAGTCGCCGGCTTTGGCGTCGTGCTGTCGGACGTCGCGGGCTGTGTGGTGGTGGTGGTTTGCGCCATTGCCTCTACAGTGAAGGCCCCCGTCGTCAGGAGCGCCGCGATGGCAGTGGTCGCCAGAAGGGTGCGGATCATGTTATGTCTCTCCTTGTGCATGTTCCATGTACGAGGGCCGCGCCTCGCGCCATACTGTCCAGGAAGGTCGGGGTGCGGCCCGCACGTGGGTCAAACGCCAGGAACAGGCGCTGGTTCCTCATTTACTTGCTTGACTCCAGGCAACCGCCTGGCGAGCCGTGACGTTTTAGCGCCAGCGTGCGCGCCGAAGGCAAGCGATGAATTTTCTGGTGATCCTCAACAAGGATGGCGGAACACTCCGGTCGCTTGATACCGACAAGTTTGGAGAGCGTGTCCGCGACATCCTGGAAAGCGGCGGACACGGGGTCGAACTTCGCATCGCGGCGGGACGGGAGATAATTGCCGCCCTGGAGGATGCCGCGCGCAGCGACGCCGCGGAGGTCGTCATGGCGGGCGGCGGCGACGGGACGATTTCGGCCGCCGCAACGGCGGTTCTAGGCAGCGACAAGGCGCTGGCCGTCCTGCCTGCCGGGACGATGAACCTGTTCGCCAGGTCACTCGGCATCCCGCTTGCGCTCGAGGCGGCGGTCGAGGCGTTCGCAACGGGGCGCATCCGCCGGGTCGACATTGCCACGGCCAACGACAGGCCCTTCGTCCATCAATTCTCGGTGGGGATGCATCCGCGCATCGTTGAGATGCGCTCCCGGATGCAATTTTCCTCACGTCTGGGGAAGATCCGCGCCTCGCTGCGCGCCGCCGTCGACACCATACGTAATCCGACGCGTCTCAAGGTAACGCTGAAGATGCCGCACACGGAGGTCATCGCAACGACCGCGGGAATCTCAATCTCCAACAACCCTTACGGCGAAGGGCACCTCCCCTATGCCGACAGGCCCGATGGCGGCACGCTCGGTGTCTACATCAGCAGTGCCCGGCGCCGACGCCACCTCCTGCTGCTCTGCCTGACGGTAGCACTAGGGCGCTGGCATGTGAGTGATCAGATCGAAATCCACCAAACCGAATCCGTATCGTTGAGGGTGGAAAGCCGGAGGCGTCAGCGTTGTGTGATCGACGGGGAATTGCTTGCGCTCTCTGAGAAGACGGAGATACGGATTCATCCCGGTGCGCTCAAAGTGCTGGTTCCCGCCGACACGGGCGAGCCGCTGTTGAAGTCCGCGACCACGACCTAACCGTTGTTGATGTGGAGGGCCGCCGGTTCGTTGGCGAGGTGCTCGCCGTAAATCTCAAGCCCGAACCACACGACCCCGGCAAGGATCAACCCGCATATAAGAATGACAAGCACATGCATGCCCCAATGGCCCTGCTTGGCTTTCTCAGCGTCGATTTTTTTCGCCACGCCATGACTCCCGGATGAGAACCGATGCCCAACCGCCCCTTTCGCAATGTGCTGCGGTAGAGATGGTTCCATCCGCGGCGTAGATCAGACGTCGTCGCGATTCATGCTCTCCGGATGCCGAGGCCCTCGCTTGCGATTTTCCTTGTAGACCTCGTAGGCGGCGATGGCCGCGAAGGGTGCAAGCACTTCCATGAGCCCGGGTCGGAAACGGAGAAGGGAGGGCAATGCGGCAATCGCCGCCGCGCCGAGCGCACCGGAAAGCTCCGATGCACGGGCCTTCTTCCGCCGTCTGGCCTTAGCGCTGGCCACGACCGCCGCATAAATACCGATCACCATAATTCCGACGAGGAGAAACACCACCCCGAAACCAACCGCCGCGCCAATAGGTCCAAAACGGCGTTCCGCAAGCATGAAACCGGCAGCGAGAAGGAAACCTAACCCGCACACAATGGCCACAATCGCCACAACATAGACGATGACGGCGCGCCGCAGCCTTCCGAATATGTCTGACAGCTGGCCGCTCGCTAGCGAGCGCATGAGCGACGTCAGCATGGGCGACTACCGCCGCGTAACCAAGGCGAGAAGAAAACCTACCCCCGCCGCTATGGCGAGCGACGTCGCCGGCTTCTCGCGGACAGCCGCGTACACTTGGCCTTCCAGGTCGTGCACGTTGGCGCGAAGGCCCTCATAAGCAGCTTCCCCTTGAGCCTTCAATTGATCGACGCCAGCCGACGCCGCCTTCTTCATCGCTCTCACCGAAATATCGCCCGAAGCCTCCAACTGGGCTGAAAGCCTGGCTACTTCGGCACGCAAAACCTCGATCTGAGACTCCAGTTCCGCAGCGCTGCGTCGGATGTCGTTCTGGGTCTTGCCGGTGCCGGCGGCGGATGCAACCATTGGGCGATCTCCTTTCAGTGGACAGCGACTAACGTTCGGGTTCCGGCTAGGTTCCGTATGACGGAACGAAAAATGGCCGCCTACGTTGAGCCCAAAACCGGGGAACAGCAAGGCAGATGAGCGTTAACGCCCGCAAGAGGCCGCCGGTCGTCCGGCTACCGCCCAAATCGAGCCTCGAGCTTCTACTTTCGAACGGCGCCCAGGCCGCGGCACTATTCATCGGGATTGTGGCGTTTGTCTTTGCGCTTCATGCCGGCCGACTGATCCTGGAGCCGGTGACACTCGGCATTGTCATCGGCCTCATGCTGGGTCCAATTGCCTCGAAGATCGAGAGCAGAGGCGCGCCACCAGCCCTGTCTTCCTTTGTTGTCGTATTCGCTTTCCTGCTTTGCCTTTGCGCGCTTGCATTTGCGCTGGCTGCTCCACTGGCGTTCTGGTTCGACAGGCTGCCTGAAGCCTGGCGTCAGGTGCAACTCCATCTTTCGCAGATCAAGGCGCCGCTAAACGGCATCGAGCATATGCGCCAGCAGCTACGCGACATCACCGGCGGCTCCAAGGTAACCGTCTCGGTCGACAGCGGATCTCCGGTCGAGAGTATGGCGGTACTGGCGCCGGCGGTCGTGGCGCAGGTCATCCTCTTCTTCGCCAGCATGTATTTCTTCGTGGCCACCCGGCATCGGACCCGCGATGCAACGCTTCGCGTCTGCTTCAACCGGCGGCTGCGCTGGCGTGTTGCGCATATCTTCCGGGACGTTGAGTATCTGGTCTCGCGCTACCTCCTGTCGATCGCGGTCGTGAATGTCGGGCAGGGGGTCGCGGTGACGCTTGCGCTTTGGGCGATCGGCGTGCCCTCGCCCGCCATCTGGGGCGTGCTCGCAGGCGTCCTCAACTTCGTCATGTATATCGGCCCGGCGATGATGGCGGTGATCCTGCTCGGCGTCGGAGTCGTGAGCTTCGATACGCTCGGCGCGACGCTTCTGCCTGTGGTCGTATTCCTGCTGCTCCATCTGATCGAATCGCAATTCGTCACGCCGACCGTCCTTGGACGGACGCTCACGCTTAATCCGTTCGTTATCTTCCTCGCCCTGGCCTTCTGGATATGGATATGGGGACCGGTGGGCGGCTTCGTTGCCGTTCCGGCGCTGCTCATCCTCTATGCGATCGGCGGAAACATAATACCGGGCATGGAGTGGGGCGGCGACAGCGGAGAATCCGCTAAACCAGCGGTCGGACCGTCTCGTTCGGGCCTTCCCATCCGGAGACGCCCAGCAGGCCCTTGAGGTCGCGTACCACGCATCCGCGTTCCTGCCAGGAAATGAGGCCGCGCTGAACCAGCTTGCGAAGCGTTTTGTTGGTGTGGACCAGGGAAAGACCCAGTGTGTCCGCGATGTGTTGCTGCGTCATCGGAATGTCAAGCGAGCTGCCTGCGTCGAGACCGACCGCAGTTGCCCGGCCGGCGATGAATGCAAGAAGGTAGGCGGCGCGCTCCAGAGCGGTGCGGCGGCCGAGACTGAGCAGGTTTTCGTCCAGCATCTGCTCCTCGCGTGATGCCAGCCAAGTGATGTCGTAGGCAAGGCCGGGATGCCGACGATAGAGTTCGTGGAGGTGATCGCGCTCGAAGACGCATAGAAGCATCGGGGAAAGAGCCTCGACCGAGTGACTCATCGCCTCCATAAGGCTGCCTTGAAGCCCGATCAGGTCGCCCGGCATGACGTAGTTCAGGATTTGCCGGCGTCCATCGGGCAAAAGCTTGTATCGGAAGGCCCAGCCAGCGAGGGCGGTATAGAGATGCGCGCTGTGGGCTCCCTCGACGAGCACAGTGGCGCCGCGATCGACACTCAGTTCACCAGTCTTGAACCGGCTAACAAAGGCAAGCTCCTCCTTCTCGAAGGGCCGAAAAACCGGAAGCTTGCGTAACGGGCAGTTCTCGCAAGGTATCCGCTTTCCGCCGCGTGAACCGCTCTCCGCCAAATGACAACTCCGACCCCAATGAATTCGGCCCCATCGCAATCACGCAATCAGCGTCGACGATACCGCTTTCGGCCATGTCTTTTTTAAATGACAGGATAATGGCGGTGCTGCAAGAAAGCGTTCCCGCTTCAACACGGAGAACATGCGTGGCCGCGCAGCCTCTAGCCGGATTTAAGATACTGATACTTGAGGACGAATATCTCATTGCGATGGATGTTGAGCAATTATGCCGCGACCACGGCGCCGAAGGCGCCATTCTGGTCCATGACCTGGATGATGTAGAACAGGCGACGGCCGAGCAGCATTTCGACGTTGCGGTGATCGATCTCGTGCTTAATGGCCGCTCGACGCTGGATTTCGCGCGAAAGCTGCTACAGCGGAATGTACCGTTTGTCTTCGCAACCGGCTACGACGGCGGCGAGTCCAGGTTCGCCGAGTTCTCCGGCATTCCCGTGGTCGGCAAACCGTACAGCGCGGAAACACTCATCAACGCGATTGCCGATGCGGTCGGGCGCAGCGACACTCAGGCGACATTGGAGCCCAATACCTGAGCGGCGATGGCGTCAGGGCCGAAATCAGCCTCGCCAGATATGTCGAGCAGTTCCTGGAGCCGTGTCCTCCCGCGACTAACCCGACTCTTGATCGTCCCGACCGCGCAGTCGCAAATCTCGGCTGCTTCCTCGTATGAAAACCCCGAAGCGCCGATCAGAATGATTGCCTCGCGCTGGTCTTCCGGCAATTGCGCGAGTGCGCGCCGGAAATCCTGCAGGTCGAGCGCCCCATCCTGGCTGGGATGAACCGCCAGACGGCCGGTCATCGTTCCGTCGCTATCCTGTATCTCTCGGCCGCGCTTGCGCATCTGCGAGTAGAATTCGTTGCGCAGGATGGTGAAGAGCCATGCCTTCAAATTTGTACCGAGCTGGAAACTCTTCTGCTTGTCCCACGCCTTGACCAGCGTCTCCTGGACCAGGTCGTCGGCCTTGTCTGAATTTTGGGCGAGCGAGACGGCAAAAGCCCTGAGGCTTGGAATGGCCGCCAGCAAGTCGCCACGGAAGCCCGAAGCGGAGGCCATGCGCTATTCCTTGTCCGTGGAATTTTCCGCATGCTCCAGACGGCTCAGGAGCTGCGCGAACCGATCCGGCACGTCATCGGACGCGATCTCGTCGTAATACTGTCGAAGTTTCCGCCCGATCTCGGAATTAGGACCCAGAATCTGCGATCCATTCGCCTTGCGGCCCGAATTTTGCTTCATACGCGCGGTCTTTGTCCCTGAAGTCATGCCCAACCCTGTTCCCCCACAGCTTCTATCAGATATGTCCTTATGGATATATCGCCATGGCGACGGCGGATACCCTTGCCGCTACCTTGATCCGGGCTTAAACGCCTTCAGGTAAAAAGAGTTCCCAGGTCAGGAACTTTTTCGAGCATGCAGCGTTTTCCCGTCCTTGCGTTCGACAATTTCCAGGGGAGCAGGAATCGAATGAGTCTATCTACATCCATTGCGCCGCAATTGCCGTACCTGCGGCGGTTTTCGCGGGCCGTTTCGGGGTCGCAGACGAGTGGCGACGCATTGGTAGCGGCGGTGCTGGAGGCGATTATTGCCGATGTAAGCATTTTTCCGGAGGCATCCAACACAAGGGTGGCCCTCTACAAGGTCTTCGCCAAGCTTTACGGCACCATAGCGGTTCGGATTCCCCAGGTCACTCCCGCCTCGGGATGGGAAAAGCGGGCGGCCGCCAATCTCTCGGCTCTTGCGCCGCGCGCCAGGCAGGCTTTTCTGCTGGTCGCAGTAGAGGGTTTTACCGACGAAGAGGCCGCCGAGATACTTGACGTGGAGGACGATGAGTTTTCCGCCCTGTTGCAGGAGGCAAGTGTCGAAATATCGAGGCAGGTGGCGACCGACATCCTCGTCATCGAGGACGAGCCGTTGATCGCCATGGATATCGAGGAGATGGTGGAAAGCCTCGGCCATCGTGTCGTCGGGACGGCGCGGACGCGGGGTGAAGCCGCCGAGATCTTCAAGAAGACCAGTCCGAAGATGGTCCTGGCCGATATCCAGCTTGCCGATGGAAGCTCGGGAATCGATGCGGTAAACGACATCCTGGCCAGCTCCTCCATACCGGTGATCTTCATTACAGCCTTTCCTGAGCGGCTGCTTACCGGCGAAAGACCGGAACCGGCATTTCTGGTAACGAAACCTTTCAATCCTGAAATGGTTAAAGCGCTTATCAGCCAGGCGCTTTTCTTCGACAACCAGGCCAAAGCTGCGGCCTAAAAAGAATATAGACCTGCAGCTGCGGCATGGTTGTTGCCGCGATTTTGCCGTTATTTGATTCTTATTGGCGCGCACGTGGCTGCCGGGGACGGCGGCCATCTCCCAACATGGAACCAAATCGCCGCTGGACTCATTATGTCCCTCGGTTTGTTCGACGTGACCGATTTCAGGAGACAGGGAATGATTTACTGGGGTCTTGTTTTCTTCATCGTTGCGATCATGGCGGCGGCTTTCGGTCTGGGAGGAATTGCTGCGTCCTCGGCCGGGGTGGTTCAGCTTTTGGCCTCCATGCTTACCGCCTTCTTCGCGATTTCCCTCTTGGCGGGCTTCTACCGCCGCGCACGCTAGCGCCTGCGCCCCCTTATCTTGCCGCCAGGTAGGATTTTCTGCGCCCTTAGATAGAGACATCCCGAACCTTCTTCGCCGCCCTCGCAAGTGGGGGCTGGAACCTGTCGAAGGTTCTGTCCGTTTCCGTGGACAACGGAAATGCAAGTCAGATGAGTAAAGGGCCACAGGCCACGAGCCTGCCAGCGGCGGATGCCAGAGTCCGGAAACAAAATCTGGTCAAGGCGCTGACCAACTGCGGCATCTCCGTCATTTACCAGGACATCGCGGGACGTGTCATCTGGTCGCAAAATGTGCCCGGCGCGTGGGGCAGAGCCGTTCCCGGCGCGAGCGACGAGGATTTTCTGCCACGCAGGGAAGCCGAGCGCTTGCGGAAGGTGCGGCAGGACGTGCTTGCTTTCGGCACCTCGCGCAAAATAGAGATATCCGTTCCCGACGGGAATGGGGCCGGGTGGTTCGACTTGTGGGTGGATGTCGACAGGTCGGAGGACGGCGCCATACGGGGGCTCCTCACCACCGTGATCGAGGCGACAGAGCAAAGGCGCAGGGAGCAGACGCTGCGTGCGCTGCTGCGCGAAGTCAGCCACCGTTCCAAGAACCTGTTGTCCATCATCCAGAGCGTCGCCACCCAGACGGGACGTTATTCCGGAAGCATCGATTCCTTCCTTGTACGCTTTCGCGGGCGCATCCAGTCGCTTGCGTCCTCACAGGATCTGGTCACCTCGTCCAACTGGCGCGGAGCCAACCTGCATGAGCTCGTAGCCGGGCAGGTAGCACGTTACTGCGCCGATCCGCAGCGCAACATCCGGCTGCAAGGCGAGAACCCGTACTTCGATCCAAACGCCGCGCTTCACATCGGACTTGCCCTGCATGAACTGGCCGTCAATTCCGTCAGCTACGGCGTGCTGGCCGCCGGGGATGGACATGTCACCATATCGGCTCGCCGGAGCGAGGAGCACGGACGGGACGGCGAGCTGGTTCTCGTCTGGTCGGAGGCGACTACCGCCGATCCGGATGCCGGGCAACAGAAACGCTTCGGCAGTGTCGCGCTTGAACGGGTGGTGCCAGCCTCGCTCGGAGGCCGCGCGAGGTTCGTTTTAGGACCCGATGGGCTCGAATACCGACTGACCGTCCCGCCCGGCAATTTCGAGGCTGAATAGTTATTCTTGCCCGACGCCCCGGGACAAGCATATGGATTTCCGAGTGGTCATGGAACAAATTTAGCCGTGTTTCGTTTCCATGCGGAATTGGAGGAAAGGAGAGGCATCGCCAAATTGTCGTGGCGCCAGTGTGGATCGAGCGCGAGTCGTCGCTGCGACCACAAGTAGGCCGTGAACATTATTTTCGAATGGAATGAAGCCGACCCGGCCGAACGGTTCGGTCCGAAGGGGCACTATCAAGGAGAAAATTGATGAAGAAGCTGGTGTTGGTAATGATTGCCGCCGCTCCGCTTGCCATAGCCGGGTGCACCACGGCGGAGCAGACGGGCGTGGGCGGCGCGGCAGTGGGCGCGGCAGTGGGCGGACTTGCCACGGGCACGACGGGTGGTGCTCTTGGCGGTGCCCTCATCGGCGGCACGGCCGGCTACCTTATTGGCCGGGCTGCGGATCACCCCGGCTATTGCCGTTATCGCGGGCATGACCGCTACGGCCGCCGCGTCATCTATGAGCGCCGTTGCTGACGTATCTTTGAGCTAGGGAGGCCGACGATCGAGGCCTCCCTAGGCCCTGCAGGGGTCGTTGGCCCTGTCTCCGCGAAGCCGGGGCCAGGGTTGGATCGAACCCGCGGATGGGTTTCCGATCGGCACGCTGGGCAGATGTAGGCCCCTCAGGCTGCTGCTGCCCGCATAGCTCCGGGACCGGGAACGGCGCCGGGAGGACATTTTCCCAAGATAATCATGCCCAGCACCTCGTCCTTGGTGACGTCTTCCGTGCGGGCGGTGCCAACGACCTGACCGTTCTTCATGACACAGACGCGATCGGCCAGATCGAACACGTCGTGGATGTCGTGGCTGATCAGGAATATCCCGATCCCGTCGGCCTTCAACTGCTTGATCAATTCGCCGACCTGTGCGGTTTCCTGTGGCCCCAAGGCCGCTGTCGGTTCGTCCATTATCAGGATGCGCGCGTCGAACAGAATGGCACGGGCGATCGCCACCGATTGGCGTTGCCCGCCGGAAAGCTTCACCACCGGTTCCTTGAAACGCTGGAAGCGCGGATTGAGGCGACCCATGACCTTGCGTGCCTGGGCTTCCATCGCCACGTCGTCGAGCGTGTTCCATGCGGTCATCAGCTCACGACCGAGGAAGAGGTTTGCCGCAGCATCGACGTTGTCGGCAAGCGCCAATGTCTGATAGATCGTCTCGATGCCGTGCTTCTTGGCGTCGCGCGGATTGTTGATTGCAACCTCCTTGCCGCGGATGTAGATTTCGCCCGCATCGCGTTTATAGGCGCCTGAGAGGATCTTGATGAGGGTGGACTTGCCCGCGCCGTTGTGGCCGAGCAGGGCCATAACCTCCCCTTCGTGGAGATTGATCGAAGCTCCGTCGACGGCGTGCACACCGCCGAAAGAGATCGAGATGTTCCTGAGATCGACCAGCGGTACGTCCTGGCCGGTTACGGGAGCGGCGGCGTCAGCCATGGTTCGATCCTCCCCTAGAGCCGTTTCTTATACATGGTGTCGAGCCAAACGGCGATCACCAGCACGGCGCCGACAACCATGTTCTGCAGCGTCGTATCGATGCCGAGGAGGCCCATGCCAGACTGGAGCGACTGCATAAGAAGCGCACCCAGCATGGCGCCAAGTACGGTGCCGGAGCCGCCGGCCAGCGAAGTGCCTCCAATGACGGCGGCGGCGATGACCAGAAGTTCGTCCAGCGTGCCGAGCGCGTTGGTAGACGCATTCAGCCGCGCGGCCGAGATCGCACCGCTCAGTGCCGCAAGAGCGCCCATGATCATGAACACCTTCATCGTCACCCAGCGGGTCTTGATGCCGGCAAGATTGGCGGCCTCGGGGTTGCCGCCGATGGCAAATACATAGCGGCCGAAGCGGGTACGGTTGGTGACGAATGTCATGACGATGCCGACACCGACGGCGATCAGCACTGGGATGGCGATGCCATGGGCGATGAACAGGCCGCCTTCGGGTATGGTGAGGTTGTGCGCCTGCGCGTAGCGCCTCACGATGCCGATCGGCCAAGGATAGGAATTGGCCACCCAGACGGCGCCGAGGATGACGAGGCAGGAAACGCCGCCGAGAAAGAATTCCGCCCATACCGGCCGAAGCGGGAACTTGAAGCGTTTGCGTTGCCGGCGCTCGTTTACCAGCATCAGGAGGACGGCGACGCAGGCGACGGCCGCGACCACCCAGCTCCAGCGGGCGCCGATCGAGCCGGCGGGACCGCCGCCCATCAGCTGGAAGGTCGCGTCCAGCGGCGCAACTGTCTGCCCGGTGGTCACGAGCCATGCGGCGCTGCGCCAAACCAGAAGGCCGCCCAGGGTCACGATGAATGCCGGAACGTCTAGATAGGCGATGATGAACCCCTGGAATGCGCCGATCAGGATGCCAAGCGCAAAGCCGACGATCAGCGCGATGATCCAGATGGTGGGATTGCCGAGCTCGAAGCCGGCGTGCTGGATGAGATAGCGGGCTTGAACATAGCCCATCACCATGCCGACAAAACCTTCCAGCGAGCCGACCGACAGGTCGATGTTGCGCATGACGATGACCAGAACCATGCCCGTCGCCATGATCGCCACCGACGACGTCTGGACAGACAGGTTCCAGAGATTGCGGGGGGTCAGGAAGGTGCGGCTGTCGAAGGCAAAGGGATCGACGCTGAGGCGCCAGCTGGTGGCGATCTGAAAGCCGATCCAGATCAGGATCAGAGCCCCGACCATGCCGAGCATGCGCGTGTCGAGTTCCGTGGCCTTCTGAAACCTGCCAAGAAACCCGAGTTCGGACGCCCGCGCAGTATCCAGCGGCGCATTCGTCGTGGTGTCTGTCATGGCTCCCTCCCGCCGGCTCACCTTCTGAGGTTTGAGCCAGCTTCATGATGGTAGGCGCATTCCGACCTTGCGAAAAGCACAAATGCCTTGAACGTGGCCGCCGTGGAAGAAACGCCGCGGCACATGCGGGCCGCGGCGCTTCAAAACGATCGCTCTGTCGGCGACGTCAGTTGCAGACGGCAACGCTGCCGGGCTTCACACCCGTGCAGACCTCGTCCTTCTTGATCCACCCGGCGTCTATCACGACGTTGAGGTTGTCCTTCGTGATCGCGACAGGGGTCAGGAACACGGACTTGACCGTGTTGCCGCCCGGCGTCTTGAAGTCCTGCACATGCGGGATATCGCTCATCTTCTTGCCGTCGGCCAGTTCGGAAGCGATTTCGGCGGCGTTCTTGCCGAGTTCGCGCGCGTCCTTCCAGACCGACACGGTCTGGGTGCCGAGCGCGATACGGTTCAGTGCGGCATGGTCGCCGTCCTGGCCCGACACCGGCACCGAACCCGCGAGGCCCTGTGCCGCGAGCGCGGCGATGGCGCCACCGGCCGTGCCGTCATTCGAAGCCACGACCGCGTCGACCTTGTTGTTGTTGGAGGTCAGGATCTGCTCCATGTTCTTCTGCGCGTTGGCAGGCAGCCAGCCGTCCGTATAGGCTTCGCCGACATTCTTGATCTTGCCGGAATCGATGGCGTCCTTGAGCACTTCCATCTGGCCGGAGAACAGGAAGTCCGCATTCGGGTCGGCCGAGGAACCCTTGATGAAGGCGTAGTTGCCTTCCGGCTTCACGGCAAATACGCCCCGGGCCTGCATGCGGCCAACCTCCTTGTTGTCGAAGGTGAGGTAGAAGACGTCCTTGTTCTCGATCAGACGGTCATAGCCGACAACCGGGATGCCCTCGTCCAGCGCCTTCTGAACGGCCGGACCGATGGCCGAAGCGTCCTGGGCGAGGATGATGAGCGCATTCGCGCCCTGAGAGATCAGGCTCTCGACATCGGAGAGCTGCTTCTCGGCGGACGACTGGGCATCGGCGGAGATATACTTGTCGCCGTCGGCCTCGAGTTGCTTCTTGATCGCCGCCTCGTCCGTCTTCCAGCGCTCTTCCTGGAAGTTGGACCACGACACGCCGATGATCTTGTCCTTCGCCTGAGCAAGCGTTGCGAACGAAAGCGTGATCGCGGCACCCGCCAGCAAGGCGGCCGTAAACTTTCTCATGATTTCCTCCCTGCGCCGTCAAGGCGCGCTACACATTGGACCGCGGCCCATAAGAAGCCCTTTTTTTCGAGCCTCGAAAAAAAGAATGACTCACTCCGCCATCCATGTCAATATGCCGCAGCGCAGTCGGCCCTGCCGCAGAGGCGGAGACGATGCCGCGGGGAGGACATCGCACCAATGACGGTCGGGATCCGTCACGACGATCTCAGGCGACGCAATCGCGCCATGGTGATTTCGGCCGTCCGCCGGATCCGCCAGCCATCGCGCACGGAAATCGCCCGCACTACCGGACTCAGCCACTCCACCATCTCGGCCATCGCCGCCGATCTGATCGGAGAAGGCATATTGAGCGAGATCAAGGGGGAAACCTCGGCCTCAAAACGCGGGCGGCCGCAGGTGGCGCTCGGCCTCAATCCCGCGACAGCTTCGGTTATAACCATCCTGCTGGCGCTGAACTCGCTTTCGGCTACGCTCATCGACTATGCTGGAAACATCGTCGACGAGGACTATCGGCGGCTGCCGACGATGACGATGGGTAGGGATGAATTGATCGCCGAGGCGGTCGAGATCGTGGGCCGTCTCGCCGCCAGGGGCCGGAAGAGCCACAGGGTGATGCGCCTGTCCTTCGCGGTGCAGGGCGTTGCCGATTCGGGCGGTTCGACCATGCTGTGGTCGCCGATCACGCCGCATCGGGATGTTCGCTTCGGAGAAGCGTTGGCCAAGGCCTTCGACTTGCCCGTCACGCTGGAAAACGATTGCAACATGATGGCGGTGGCGCTGCGCTGGCGCGATCCCGCGCGCTATCGCGACAACTTCATTTCCGTCCTCCTGTCGAACGGCATCGGCATGGGGCTCTTCCTGAATGGCGAACTCTTCACCGGCACTCAATCGTCCGGCGGCGAATTCGGCCACATGATCCATGTGCCGAACGGCGCGCTTTGCCGTTGCGGCCGGCGCGGCTGCATCGAGGCCTATGCCGGCAACTACGCCATTTGGCGCAATGCCCGCAATCTGCCCGATGGCGACGGGTTCGTCGCCGACATCGAGGACAGGGACATGCTGGCGCTCGCCGATGCTGCTCGCGACCATGACGGGCCCGAGCGGGCCGCCTATGCCAGGGCGGGAGAGGCGCTCGGCTTCGGACTGGGAAGCCTCTTCGCGCTGATAGACCCGGCGCCGGTGGCGGTGGTAGGCATCGGGGCGCGCGCCTTTGACCTGATCGAGGGTCCCATGCGGGCCGCCATCGCCAAGACGGTTGGCGGGCAGCACGAGGAGGGGATCTCCTTCGCGACCGAGTTGGATCAGCTTCCGCTCATCCGCGAAGGGTGCGCCATGCGCGCTCTCACTTTTCTCGACCAGGAAATCTTCGCGGCCGGCAATCCGGCGTCCGCCGCGTCGCAGGGGAGGGCTGTCGCATGAAGAGGCTGCTCCGCCTTTGCGTGGGCGCGCTGTTCGCCGCGTCAGGCGTGGCTCATGCCGGCGGCACGGCGAAACCCTGGGACGAACACGTCATCAAGGAGCATGTGGACGAGACCAAGCTACAGGGCGGGCTGGACAAAGATGCGCTCGATGCATTGCGTCAGCACGGAGAAGAACTGTTCACGGGTCGATTCACCGGAGCCGACGGAGTCGGCCGACCGCTCGCCACCCAGGCGATCATCCCGACGCGGCGCAAGCATCCGCCGCAAGTGCTCTTCAACCGGACCCATGGCGACGACGCGAATGCGTGTTCCGGTTGCCACAATCAACCGGCCACCGGCGGCGCCGGCGACATCGTCACCAACGTTTTCGTTTCGGAAGGCTTCGAGAGCGCCGAATTCGACAGCACCGATCCGCAATTCTCGAACGAGCGCGGGACGAACCATCTTTTCGGCGCGGGGCTGGTGGAATTGCTGTCGCGCGAAATGACCGCCGATCTGAAGGCGATCCGCACCAAGGCGATCGCGGAGGCACATCGGACCAGCCGGCCGGTTGTCGCGGAACTTACCACCAAGGGCGTCGATTTCGGCAAGATCACCGCCATGCCGGACGGCGTGGTCGACCTCTCCGCGGTGGACGGTGTCGACGCGGACCTCGTGGTGCGGCCCTTCAGCCAGAAGGGAGTCATGTCGTCCATCCGCCAGTTCACGATCAATGCGCTCAACCAGCATCACGGCATGGAAGCGGACGAACGTTTCGGCCCGCGCTGGACCGGTTCCAGGGATTTCGACGGCGACGGCGTCGACGACGAGATTTCGGAAGGTGACGTATCGGCTCTTGTGGCCTTCCAGGCCATGCTGGCTCCGCCGGTCCAGAAGCAACCGGACGATCCCAATTGGAAGGCGGCGGCGACGCGTGGACAGGTGGTGTTCACCTCGGTCGGCTGCGCCGAGTGCCACCGACCGTCCCTGCCGCTCGGATCGCTCGCCTTTACCGATCCCGGCCCTGACGACATGGCGGGAACGCTCAGGACATCGGATGTGCGGCAGCCCGCCCTATACGACCTCGCCCTGCTCGACTGGGCGAAGAAGTTGCCGCGCAACGAAAAGGGCGAGGTGCTGGTGCCACTTTTCGGAGACTTGAAGCGTCACAAGATCGCCGACCAGGAGGTGGCGACGCTCGGTAACGAACTCCTG
>JBQCFA010000211.1:0-14969 GCA_051959695.1 Rhizobiaceae bacterium | reverse complement strand
GCGTAACCCGGATATGCGCTCGATGACCGGGACGCAGTCTTCCTCCGTGGCGCCCGGATAGACGGTGGATTCGAATACCACGATATCGCCCTTGGAGATGGCCCTGCCGACCGTTTCGCAGGCAGCCATCAGGAGGCGCATGTCCGGTCGCTTGGCCTCGTCTATCGGCGTCGGCACGGTGACAACGTAGAAATTGCAGGAGGCAAGGGCGTCGGGCGCGGCGGTCAAACGGGCCGAGGTCGCGGCGAGAACACCCGCATCGATTTCCAACGTCCGGTCGACGCCCTCGGAGAGCTCCCCAATGCGGACCGCATTGTGATCGAACCCGATCACCGGAAACCGCTCAGCGAACAAAACCGCCAGCGGCAGCCCGACATAGCCGAGGCCGATGATGCCGATGCGGATGTCGCCGAGTTTCACCACGATCAGCCGGATTCCTTTTCGCTCCGGCCGCTCAATAAGCGATTTTCGGAAACGAATTCAAACGGATTCGGCTGTGCGCGTCAGTTCCCGCCTGCCTGCTGCCCGTCAAGTTCATGCCGCCATGGCGGATTGGCGCCCGCGCGTGAGACCGTCACCGCGGCCACCTCTGCGGCGAATTCCAGCGCCCGCCGAATCGATTCCTCAGGGAGATTGGCGATTGCGTCTTTCGACAGGAGACCGCTTTCGCCCAGCCAGGCGAGGATCCCCGCATTGAACGTGTCGCCCGCGCCGACGGTGTCGACGATTTCGACCTTGCGGGCGGGAACGCTCGTCTTGCCATGCCGCGAATAGGCGTTGGCGCCGCGGCCGCCATGCGTCACCACGACCAGCTTCGGTCCCGCTCTCAGCCAACCGGCCGCCGCCTCGTCCTGCGATCCGGCTTCCCCGAACCAGTCAAGGTCCTCGTCCGAAAGCTTGACGATGTCGGCCATGGCGATCATGCGCCGCATTCGCGCCATATGGGTGGCCTTGTCCGGGATGAAATCGCGACGGATGTTCGGGTCGAGCATCATCACGCGGCTTGTGCGCTCGCGCCGCATGAGCGCCTCGTAGGTCGACCCGCACGGCTCGGCGATGAGCGTCATGCAGCCGAACAGCATGGCCTCTACGCTTGCATCCAGTTCGGGAAGATGGGCTTCGTGGAGCATCCGCCCGGCGCTGTTCTCGTCAAAAAAGGTGTAGCTCGCATGGCCGTCCACGAGCCGAACGAAGGCCAGCGTCGTGTGATGATCGGAAATATGCGCGAAACGCGTCTCGACGTTGCTTTCGGCGAGCGCGGCGGCGAGCATCCTGCCGAAGAAATCGCTCGAGAGCCCGGTGAAAAGGCCTGCCGAAGCGCCGAGTCGCCCGAGGGCGATGGCACTGTTGAACAGGGCGCCGCCGACATAAGGCGCGAAGGCCGGCTCGCCTGCCGCCGTGTGCCGCGGCAGCATGTCGATCAGCGTGTCACCGCAGCACAGGATCATCCGGCTTCATCCTTCGAAGAAGGCAGCGCATAGCCCCCGCCCGAGCGTCTTGGCAAGCCTCCCGGCCTCGGTGTCCTCACGACGTCGCAGCCGAAGAAGCCGCGCCGATCAGGAACCGTTCCGACAGCGGCAGGCTCGCGCCGCCCAGCGCGCGGGCATGGTGCCCGACCGTTCCTTCCCTGATGTCGGGGAGGCGCAGCCCCTCCGCGTCGAGCTTGGAGATTTCATTGCGGATGGCCGAGACGAGCCGGGCGCGAACGGCGAGCGGCATCCATCCATCCACGACGGCCGCTTCGAAATCGATGACCGCAGATGCCGCAAGCGTGGCATAGGCAAGCGCTGCCGCTGCCGCCGCGATCCATTCTTCGAGCGGCCGACCCAAATCGCCCCAATCCTCGGGGGAGGTCCAGAGATGCGAGGCGTCGCGTCCGCTTCGGTTGAGCGCGCGTTCAAGCACGGCGATGGAGGCGACGTCGATCAGTTGCACCGGCCTGCCTGCCGGGCCCGGCACCAGCATCGAGCCGAGCGCACCGGCATTGCCGGTCTGACCGGCGAAGACGCTGTGGTTGATGGCGATGCCCCCGCCGGCGAAGGCGCCGATATAATAGTAGATGAAATCGCTGAGGCCGCCGGTCTTGCCGAAGACCAGTTCGGCGTTGCAGGCCGCGGTCGCGTCGTTCTGTAGATAGACGGGAAAGGGCACTTCCGCGGCGAGCTCGGCGCGGATGTCCGTCTTGCGCCATGCATCCATCACCTCGCGCGGCGCCCCGGCGGCATCCGCCCAGTTCCACAGTTCGAAGGGAATGGCGATGCCGAGCCCGCCGATGCGCCGGTCCTGCTCGCTGCTTAGCCGCGACCGCATCTCGTCCATTCCCTTGCGCACGAAGCCGATCGTTTCGTCTGGCCTGGGATAGGGATACGGATGCTGGAGCATTGATCTCGGCTGACCGAGGAAGTCGATGAGGACGAGGTCGGCGCTGCGCCGTCCAAGCTTCAATCCGATGAAATAGGCCCCGTCGGGATTAAGTGACATTGGAATTGACGGTTGGCCGACCTTGCCGCGCAAGGGTTCGCCGCGCACCAGGAGTCCGTCCTCTTCGAGGCCGCGCATGATGACGGAGATGGTCTGCGCCGAAAGTCCTGTGACCCGCGCGATTTCCGTCTTGGCAAGCCTGCCGCGCTGGCGAACGAGCGAAAGCACCAGCCGCTCGTTGTAGTCGCGCATGCCGCTTTGGTTGGTGCCGCGCTGGAAGCGGCCGGACGTCCGGGCGTCCTGTAAGGCGGGTTCGCTCCCCAAGCGGTCTCCCTGACAATCATTGGGCGGATTCTTTGTGATCCGCGCTAGGCAAGCATCGCTTTCAAACGACGTGCTGTCAATAATAATTCATTTTGATTTATATATTGACACGAGCGAGGGGCTGGTATTTGCTTTTGCCATCATCCGGTGTCGCCCGTCGTTCAGGGGGCGATCTCCGGGTGCCGGCTTGTTTCGCCTGCGGGCGGACTTCCCCTTACGTCCAATGGGAGGATCAAGATGGATAGGTTTGGAATAGTGAAACTCGCCGTAGCGAGCGCCGTGGCGTTCGGCTTCATGGCGGCTACGCCTGCATGGTCTGCCGACGTTGTGGGACTGATTACCAAGACCGAGGGCAATCCCTTCTTCGTCAAGATGCGGGAGGGCGCGCAGGCCAAGGCCAAGGAACTTGGCCTCGATCTGAGGACCTTCGCTGGCAAGTATGACGGCGACAATGACAGCCAGGTCGCCGCGATCGAGAATCTGATCGCCGCCGGCGCCAAGGGCTTCGCGATCGTTCCCTCGGATTCGACGGCGATCGTGCCGACCATCAAGAAGGCGCGGGACGCCGGGCTGCTGGTCATCGATCTCGACACGCCGACGGACCCGATCGACGCCGTCGACGCCACCTTCGCGACCGACAATTTCAAGGCCGGTAACCTGATCGGCGAATGGGCCAAGGGCACGCTTGGCGACAAGGCGAAGGATGCCAAGATCGCCTTCCTCGATCTCGCCACCAACCAGCCGACGGTCGATTACCTGCGCGACCAGGGCTTCATGCAGGGCTTCGGCATCGACATCAAGGACCCGAAGCACTACGGCGACGAGAACGATCCGCGCATCTGCGGTCACCAGATGACCGGCGGCGCCGAGGATGGCGGTCGTACCGCCATGGAAACGCTGCTTCAGAAATGCCCCGACGTGAACGTCATGTACACGATCAATGAGCCGGCCGCCGCCGGCGGCTACCAGGCGCTGAAGGCCGCGGGCAAGGACGACGGCTCGGTGCTGGTCGTGTCGATCGACGGCGGCTGCCCCGGCGTCAAGAACGTCAAGGCTGGCGTCATCGGCGCTACTTCGCAGCAATATCCGTTGAAGATGGCCGCCATGGCCATGGAGGCAATCGAGAAGTTCGCCAAGACCGGCGAGAAGCCGAAGCCGACCGAAGGGAAAGACTTCTTCGATACCGGCGCGCAGCTCGTCACCGACAAGCCGGTCAAGGGCGTGCCCTCGATCAGCACGGAGGAAGGCCTCAAGCTCTGCTGGGGGTAAGAAGCCGGTCCGCCGCTTGCGGATCGAAAGGTCCGGCGGACCTTTCGAAGGCTCAGAACGCTCGGGAACTGCGCGAGGCAGCGGAACCCGGGCGGGCACTCGACGATCTCCCTTCGGGCGGATCGGGAACGTCCGGTGGACGTTCCGAAGAACTTGAACGCCCGCTAGGCAGGGCACAGCCGAAGGCCATGTGCTTCCTAAGCCTATTCGTTTAGGACTAGACTGACCGAAAACACGTTGAGAGGCCGGCCACGCCCGGCCTCTCAAACCGCCCACGCAGATGGGACGATCTGGAGGAACGGGGAATGGACGAGGATGCGCGCGGCTCCGCCCTTGCCGAAAGCGGGTTACAGGGTGCCGATCAATCGGTCGCAAGCTTCGAGGAGGAGGCGGCGACACTGGTCAAGCGGCTGCAGCATTTCCTTCACGAGTTCCCGACGGCCGTACCCTTCATCGTTCTAATCTTCGGTATCCTGATCTTCTCCTTCACCGCCGGCGGCCGCTTCTTCGCGCCGTTCAACATGTCCCTTGTGCTCCAGCAGGTGACGATCATCGGCATTCTCGGCATCGCGCAGACGCTGGTCATCTTGACCGCCGGCATCGACCTTTCCGTCGGCGCCATCATGGTGCTGTCCTCTATCGTCATGGGCAGGCTGGCTGTCGTCTGGGGCTGGCCGCCCGATATCGCCTTCGCGCTCGGCTTCGTCACCGGCATCGTCTGCGGCCTGATCAACGGCGTGCTCGTGGCGATCATCAAGCTGCCGCCCTTCATCGTGACGCTCGGCACGTGGAGCATCTATGGCTCGATGGTCATCTACGTCTCCCATTCCGAAACCATCCGCGCCCAGGATATCGATAATGTGGCGCCGATCCTGCACTGGACGGGTAACCGCATCATCTTTGGTCACGGGGCGCTCATCACCTACGGCTCGATCCTGATGATCCTGATCGCCGTAGTCGTCTGGTACATCCTGAACCGCACGGCATTCGGCCGCCATGTCTACGCTACCGGAGACGATCCGGAGGCGGCTCGGCTGACCGGCATCAACACCAGCGCGACGCTGGTCGGCGTCTATACGCTCGCCGGCTTCATCTGTGCCATCGCCGCCTGGGTGCTGATCGGCCGTATCGGCGCGGCAAGCCCGCTCGGCAACCAGACCGCCAACCTCGACGCCATCACCGCCGTCGTCATCGGTGGTACGTCGCTCTTCGGCGGCAGGGGATCGCTCGTCGGCACGCTGTTCGGCGCACTGATCGTCGGCGTCTTCCGCAATGGCCTGGCGCTCTCGGGCGTCGACGTGCTCTGGCAGGAATTCACAGTCGGCATTCTCATCATCCTGGCGGTCACGATAGACCAATGGATAAGGAGGATTTCGGTATGAACGCCGTCGCCCCGGTTCTGGCGGCCAAGGGCCTCACCAAGCGCTACGGCCGCGTCGTCGCGCTGGACAATGCGCAGTTCGACCTCATGCCCGGCGAGATACTTGCCGTGATCGGGGACAACGGCGCCGGCAAGTCGACCCTCATCAAGGCGCTCTGCGGCGCCGTCATACCCGATAGCGGCACGATCGAGCTCAACGGCAAGCAGGTGCATTTCCGCTCGCCGATAGAGGCGAGGCATGCGGGCATCGAGACCGTCTACCAGAACCTGGCGCTCTCGCCAGCCCTGTCGATCGCCGACAACATGTTCCTCGGCCGCGAAATCCGCCAGGAAGGCTTCATGGGGAAGTTCCTGCGCCGGCTCGACCGTTCGAAGATGCAGAAGGTCGCCCGCGCCAAGCTTTCCGAGCTTGGCCTGATGACGATCCAGAACATCAACCAGTCGGTGGAGACGCTTTCAGGCGGCCAGCGGCAGGGCGTGGCGGTGGCGCGCGCCGCCGCCTTCGGGTCCAAGGTGGTCATCATGGACGAGCCCACGGCGGCGCTCGGCGTCAAGGAATCCCGCCGGGTCCTCGAACTGATACTCGACGTGAAGAAGCGCGGCCTGCCGATCGTGCTGATCTCGCACAACATGCCGCACGTCTTCGAGGTCGCCGACAGGGTTCACATCCACCGCCTCGGCAAGCGGCTTTGCGTCATCGACCCGAAGGAACACACCATGTCTGACGCCGTCGCCTTCATGACCGGCGCCAAAGTCCCGCCTGAAGCCGCCGTTGCCGCCTGACCGGCGAGTCTCTCCCGCTCGTCGAAGCCGTTCGGCCTCGGGGGTTTTTCCCATAGGCACCGCCGTACGAACTGTTCTACAAATGCTCCGGGAGGAATGCGTGGCAACGAAGATGGCGCCCGTGCTGAGCGGTGCCAAGAGGCGAACATGACCATTGCTATCAAGCCCACTTTTCCGGAAACAGCGTCCGACCCCGGCAAGCTCGCCTCCGAGATCCTGTCCTGCCTGACCTACCGCATCGGCAAGGAGCCGACGGTCGCGACTCAGTACGACTGGCTTTCCGCCACCATCAAGGTGGTGCGCGACCGGCTGATCGAACGATGGATCGCCTCCACAAAGAAGGCCTACGAGCAGCAGTCCAAGCGCGTCTACTATCTGTCGCTCGAATTCCTCATCGGCAGGCTGATGCGCGACGCGATCTCGAACCTTCGCCTCATGGACGAGGTCAAGAACGCGCTCTCCTCGCTTGGCGTCGACTTCGACATCATCGCAGCGCTCGAGCCCGACGCCGCGCTGGGCAATGGCGGCCTCGGCCGCCTTGCCGCCTGCTTCATGGAATCGATGGCGACAGTCGACATCCCGGCGCATGGCTACGGCATCCGCTATGCGAACGGCATGTTCCGCCAGGAGATATCCGACGGCTGGCAGGTGGAACTGCCGGAAACCTGGCTCGACCACGGCAATCCCTGGGAGTTCGAGCGGCGCGAGCGCTCCATCGAGATCGGTTTCGGCGGCGTGGTGGACGCGGTCCCGGGAACGGATGGTCGGCGCATGAACTGGAAACCGCAGGAGCGCATCCTGGCGGTCGCCTACGACACGCAGGTCGCCGGCTGGCGGGTAAAGCGCGTGAACACGCTCCGCCTCTGGTCGGCCATGCCGGTTGACCCTATTCTCCTCGACCGCTTCAACGCCGGCGACCATATCGGCGCCTTGCGCGAGACCACGCAGGCGGAGACGCTGACCCGCGTGCTCTATCCTGCCGACGCCACTCCTGCCGGTCAGGAACTCAGGCTGAGGCAGGAATATTTCTTCTCCGCCGCCTCGCTGCGCGACATCCTCGACCGCCACCTGCACCAGTATCCCGACCTGCTGTCGCTGCCCGACAAGGCGGCGATCCAGTTGAACGACACGCATCCGGCGGTCGCCGTGGTGGAATTGATGCGTCTTCTGATCGATGTGCACGACATCGAGTTCGATGCGGCCTGGGACGTTGTCCGCCGCACTTTTTCCTATACCAACCATACGCTTCTGCCCGAGGCGCTGGAGAGCTGGCCGGTGCCGCTGTTCGAACGGCTCCTGCCGAGGCACATGCAACTTGTCTATGCCATCAACGCCAAGCTGCTTCTCGAGGCCCGGCGCCAGCACGGTTTCAACGACGGCCAGATCAGCGCCATCTCGCTCATCGATGAGAATGGGGAGCGGCGCGTGCGCATGGGCAATCTGGCCTTCGTCGGCTCGCATTCGGTAAACGGGGTCTCGGCCCTCCACACCGAACTGATGAAGCAGACGGTCTTTTCCGATCTGCACCGGCTCTTTCCCGACCGCATCAACAACAAGACGAACGGCATCACGCCCCGCCGCTGGTTGCAGCAATGTGACCCGAGCCTCTTCTCGCTGGTGAGGCGGACGATAGGCGATCGCGTCCTGGACGACATAGAGGCTCTGTCCGAACTGAACGCCCATGCCGACGACACGGCGTTCCAGGAAGCGTTCGCCGAGGTCAAGGCAGCGAACAAGGAGCGCCTCGCGAAACTCGTGCGCGAGCGCATGGGGATCGGCCTCGATCCGTCGGCGCTGTTCGACATACAGGTCAAGCGCATCCACGAATACAAGCGCCAGTTCCTCAACATCATCGAGACCGTGGCGCTCTACGACCAGATGCGCTCGCATCCCGAGAAGGACTGGGTGCCGCGCGTCAAGCTGCTCGCCGGCAAGGCGGCGCCGACCTATCACAACGCCAAGCTGATCATAAAGCTCGCCAACGACGTTGCCCGTACGGTCAACAACGACCCTTCGGTGAGGGGACTTCTGAAGGTCGTCTTCATACCGAACTACAATGTTAGCCTGGCGGAAATGCTGGTGCCCGCCGCCGACCTGTCCGAGCAGATTTCGACCGCCGGGATGGAGGCGTCCGGGACCGGAAACATGAAGTTCGCGCTGAACGGCGCGCTGACCATCGGCACGCTCGACGGCGCCAACGTCGAGATTCGCGAGCATGTCGGCGCGGAGAACATCGTCATTTTCGGCCTGACTGCCGACGAGGTCGCCGAGCGCCGCCAGAACGGATACAATCCACGCGAGGTGATCGAGCGGTCACCCGAGCTTTCGCAGGCGCTTGCCGCCATCGCATCCGGCGTCTTCTCGCCCGATGATCGCGAACGCTACGCGGGCCTGGTCGGCGGCCTCTACGATCACGACTGGTTCATGGTCGCCGCCGACTTCGACGCCTATGCCAATGCCCAGCGCGCCATCGACGAACTCTGGCGCAGGCCGGGCGAATGGTATGCCAAGGCCATTCGCAACACCGCCAACATGGGCTGGTTTTCCTCCGACCGCACAATCCGGCAATATGCAACGGAAATCTGGAACGTGCCTTTATAGTTCAGTGAAGCAGGTTAGTCGCAGAGGGATATCGCCGACAGATGCCCGGTATTCGTAAAGGGGCCAAGGTCAATGACGGGCCGCCGACCGGGGCGGCCGACATAAGGGCGATCGTTTCGGGCGCGCATCGAGACCCGTTTTCCATCCTGGGCGTGCAGGAGATGGGCGGCAGCTTCGTTGCGCGCTGCTTCATACCGCAGGCGGAGCAAGTCGCCGCCTTCACCCTCGACGGCAAGCTTGTCGGCGAGCTCGCGCGACGCGACGATGCTGGCTTCTTCGACGGCCTACTCGACATCAGACGGCGCCGACCCATCCGCTATCACGCAAGGAACGCAGGCGGCGACTGGTGGATCACCGACCCCTATTCCTTTGGACCGGTGCTCGGGCCGATGGACGATTACTACATAGGCGAGGGCTCGCATCTGAGGCTCTTCGACAAGCTCGGCGCGCATCTGATCGAGCATGAGGGCGCAGGCGGCGTTCATTTCGCCGTCTGGGCGCCGAACGCACGGCGGGTCTCGATCGTCGGCCAGTTCAACGACTGGGACGGCCGCCGCCATCCGATGCGCAAGCGTGCCGACACCGGGATCTGGGAGATATTCCTTCCCGATATCGGCGCCGGCCAGCCCTACAAATACGAGATCATCGGGCCTAGGGGCCAGAGGCTACCGCTCAAGGCCGATCCCTTCGCCTTTCGTTCGGAACTTCGACCGGCAACCGCATCCGTGACGGATCTGCCGATGCGCCACGTCTGGGGCGACGAAAGGCACCGCGATTTCTGGCGCAGCGTCGACGCGCGCCGCCAGCCGATCTCCATCTATGAGGTTCATGCCGGCTCATGGCAGCGCCGCGACGATGGTTCTTTCCTGTCCTGGGACGAACTTGCCGAGCGGCTCATCCCCTATGTCGTCGATATGGGCTTCACCCACATCGAATTCCTTCCGATCACCGAGCATCCCTACGATCCCTCGTGGGGCTACCAGACGACGGGCCTCTATTGTCCGACAGCGCGTTTCGGCGAACCGGAGGGCTTCGCCCGCTTCGTGGACGGCGCGCACCGGGCTGGGATCGGCGTCATCCTCGACTGGGTGCCGGCGCATTTCCCGACCGACGAGCATGGTCTGATCCGCTTCGATGGCACTGCGCTCTACGAGCACGCCGACCCGCGCAAGGGCTTCCATCCCGACTGGAACACGGCGATCTACAATTTCGGCCGGCGCGAGGTGCTGGCTTATCTGGTCAACAACGCATTGTTCTGGCCGGAGAAGTACCATCTCGACGGGCTCAGGGTCGATGCCGTCGCCTCCATGCTCTACCTCGACTATTCGAGGAAGGAAGGCGAATGGATCCCGAACGAGAAGGGCGGGCGCGAGAATTTCGAGGCGGTTCGCTTCCTGCAGGAGATGAACAGAACGGTCTACGGGACGCATCCGGGAGTAATGACCATCGCCGAGGAGTCGACCTCCTGGCCCAAAGTCTCACAGCCCGTGCACGAGGGCGGGCTTGGCTTCGGCTTCAAGTGGAACATGGGTTTCATGCACGACACGCTGGAATACATGTCGAAGGAACCGATCCATCGCAAGCATCATCACGACCAGATCACTTTCGGCCTGACCTACGCTTTCAGCGAGAATTTCGTCCTTCCGCTCAGCCATGACGAGGTGGTGCATGGCAAGGGCACTCTGCTTGCCAAGATGTCGGGCGACGATTGGCAGAAATTCGCCAATCTGCGCGCCTACTACGCCTTCATGTGGGGCTACCCCGGCAAGAAGTTGCTCTTCATGGGCCAGGAATTCGCCCAACGCGCCGAATGGAACGAGGCGAAGGCTCTGGACTGGTATCTGCTCGACTACGGATCGCATGAAGGCATGCGTCGCCTCGTCCGTGACCTGAACCGGCTCTATCGCTCCAAGCCAGCTCTGCATGACCGCGATTGCGAGCCGGACGGCTTCGGCTGGCTCATCGTCGATGACAAGGCGAATTCGGTATTCGCTTGGGTGCGCGGCGCGCCTGGCGCGCGGCCGGTCGCCGTGATCTGCAATTTCACGCCGGTGCCCCGATCCGGCTATCGCCTGCCGCTGCCGCATGCCGGGCGCTGGCGCGAAATCGTCAATACGGACGCTGAAGCCTATGGCGGCAGCGGAATGGGGAACAAGGGCGCGGTCTCGGGGATTGCCGAAGGGAAGGGGGCCTCGGCGCTGGTGACTTTGCCGCCGCTCTCGACCATCATGATCGAATACGATCCGGAGTAGAAACGGATAAGGGAGGGCGAAAAATGGCGGATCTGAAACGCAGCCAGCCTCTGTCGCGCGACGCGATGGCTTATGTCCTTGCCGGCGGCCGGGGCAGCAGGCTGAAGGAACTCACGGACCGGCGCGCTAAGCCCGCCGTCTATTTCGGCGGCAAGACCCGCATCATCGATTTCGCGCTTTCCAACGCGCTGAACTCGGGCATCCGCCGCATTGGCGTCGCGACGCAGTACAAGGCGCATTCGCTCATCCGCCATCTGCAGCGCGGCTGGAACTTCTTCCGGCCCGAGCGAAACGAGAGCTTCGACATATTGCCCGCCAGCCAGCGCGTCTCGGAGACGCAGTGGTACGAAGGCACTGCCGACGCCGTCTACCAGAACATCGACATCATCCAGGACTATGGCGTGGAGTACATGGTCATCCTCGCCGGCGACCACGTCTTCAAGATGGATTTGGAGATCATGCTGCGCCAGCATGTCGACTCAGGCGCCGACGTCACCGTCGGCTGCCTCGAAGTGCCACGCATGGAAGCGACCGGCTTCGGCGTCATGCATGTCGACAAGAGCGACAAGATCATCGCCTTCGTCGAGAAGCCGGCCGATCCGCCCGGAATGCCCGACAAGCCCGATTTTGCGCTCGCTTCCATGGGCATATACGTCTTCCACACCAGGTTCCTGATGGACCAGCTTCGCCGCGACGCGGCGGCGAAGGAAACAAGCCACGACTTCGGCAAGGACATCATTCCCCATATCGTCAAGAACGGTAAGGCGATCGCCCACCGGTTCACCACATCCTGCGTACGCTCGAGCTTCGAGCGCGAGGCCTATTGGCGCGACGTCGGCACGATCGACGCCTATTGGGAAGCCAATATCGACCTTACCGACATCACCCCGGAACTCGATATCTATGACCGCGACTGGCCGGTCTGGACCTATGCCGAGATCAAGCCGCCGGCCAAGTTCGTCCACGATGAAGAGGGGCGACGCGGCTCGGCGGTGTCCTCTCTCGTCGCCGGCGACTGTATCGTTTCCGGCGCCGCGCTCAGGCGCAGCCTGATCTTTACCGGCGCCCGCATCAATTCCTTCTCCTCGATTGAGGAATGCGTCGTGCTGCCTGACTGCTATATCGGCAGGAATGCCAGTTTGAGCCGCGTCGTCGTGGACCGTGGAGTGCGTATTCCCGAAAAGCTGGTGGTCGGCGAGGATCCGGTCCTCGACGCCAGGCGCTTCCGGCGCACGGAGAAGGGCATCTGCCTGATCACACAGGACATGATCGACAGGCTGGACGCGTAGCGGATGCACGTTCTTTCCGTGGCTTCGGAAGTCTTTCCGCTGGTAAAGACAGGCGGGCTGGCGGACGTCGTCGGCGCCCTGCCGCCTGCCTTGGCCGCGCATGGCGTCGAAGCGGCGACTTTCTTGCCCGGCTATCCGGGGCTCGCCGCAAAGCTGAAACGGAAGAAGCAGGTGCACGCCTATTCGAATCTGTTCGGCGGCAAGGCCTCTGTCCTGCGCGGCCAGGCGACCGGGCTCGACCTCTTCATCCTGAATGCGCCACACCTTTTCGATCGCAAGGGCGGACCGTATGGCGACGCGACCGGCGCGGATTTTTCCGACAACTGGCGGCGCTTCGCCGCCTTTTCGCGCGCCGCGGCCGACATCGCCGCCGGCGCCGTCGAAGGTTACATTCCAGACATTGTGCACGCGCACGACTGGCAGGCGGCGATGACACTCGCCTATCTGCGCTACGACGGCGTCGCCCGGCCGACCGTCATGACGGTCCACAACCTCGCCTTCCAGGGCCAGTTCCCTGCCTCGATCTTTTCCGACCTCGGACTGCCCGCCGCCGCGCTCTCCGTCGATGGCGTCGAGTACTACGGAGGCGTCGGCTATTTGAAGGCCGGCCTGCAGGCCGCCGGCGCCATTACCACCGTCAGCCCGACCTACGCGCAGGAAATCCGCACCCCGGAATTCGGCATGGGCCTCGATGGCCTGATGAACGCGCGAGCCGGCGACCTCTTCGGCATCGTCAACGGTATCGACATAGGGATATGGAACCCGGAAGCCGATCCGCATCTGGCGGCGAGGTATTCGGGTCGCACCCTGAAGGCGCGCAAGGCGAACACGGCGGCGCTGGAGAAACGCTTCGGTCTCGATGGCGGGCAGGGGCCGCTTTTCTGCGTGGTAAGCCGGCTGACATGGCAGAAGGGCATGGACCTGCTGGTCGAAGCCGTCGACGGGCTGGTCGCTACCGGCGGCCGGCTCGCCGTCCTTGGTTCGGGCGACGCCGCGCTCGAGGGGGCGCTGCTCGCTGCCGCATCACGGCACCGCGGCAAGGTCGGCATGGTCGTCGGCTATGACGAGCCCCTGTCGCATCTGATGCAGGGCGGCGCCGACGCGATCCTCATCCCGTCGCGCTTCGAGCCGTGCGGTCTGACCCAGCTTTACGGCCTGCGCTACGGCTGCGTCCCGGTCGTGGCGCGCACCGGTGGCCTTGCCGATACGATCGTCGACGCAAACGAGGCGGCGCTGTCGGCGGGCGTGGCCACCGGCTTCCAGTACCAGCCATCAGCGCCAGGGGGCCTCCACCATGCGATTTCCCGTACGATCGCCGTCTATGGGCGGCCGGAAGCCTGGTCCTCCATGCAGCGGCAGGGCATGAAGGCGGACGTATCCTGGACAAAGAGCGCGGCGCGCTATGTTGAGCTTTATCGTTCCCTGATTGCGAAAAAGGTCCCCGAGGCATGATCAAGACGGTTCCAACCAAGCCTTACCTGGATCAGCGGCCGGGTACGTCGGGACTGCGCAAGAAGGTCCCGGAATTCCAGCAGCCGGACTATGTACAGAACTTCATCCAGTCGATTTTCGACTCTCTGGACGGCTACAAGGGCAAGACGCTGGTGATCGGCGGCGACGGCCGCTACTTCAATCCCGAAGTCATCCAGATCGCCGTGAAGATGGCCGCCGCGAATGGCTTCGGCAAGCTCATCGTTGGCCAGCATGGCATCTGCTCGACGCCGGCCGTCTCCAACCTGATCCGCAAGAAGAAGACCTTCGGCGGCATCATCCTCTCCGCCAGCCACAATCCCGGCGGGCCGAAGGAGGATTTCGGCATAAAGTACAATATCGGCAATGGCGGCCCGGCGCCGGAAAAGATCACGGAGGCGATCTTCGCGCGTTCCAAGGTGATCGACCACTATCTGATCGAGGACTTTCCCGACATCGACCTCGGTACCATCGGCGCGATCGAGCGCGGCGGCATGAAGATAGAGGTCATCGATCCCGTCAGGGACTACGCGGAACTGATGGAGCAGCTTTTCGACTTCGATGCCATACGCAAGCTGTTCAAGTCCGGCTTCCGCATGGTCTTCGATTCCATGCATGCCGTGACCGGCCCCTATGGCAAGGAGATCCTGGAACGTCGCCTCGGCGCGCCGGAAGGCACGGCGCGCAACTACAAGCCGCTGCCCGATTTCGGCGGGCACCACCCCGATCCGAACCTGGTCCATGCGAAACATCTCTACGATCTCGTCATGTCCGATCACGCGCCGGATTTTGCCGCCGCATCGGACGGTGACGGCGATCGCAACTTGATCCTCGGGCGCGGGATTTTCGTCACGCCTTCGGATTCGCTGGCCATGGTATCGGCCAACGCGCATCTGGCACCGGGATACAAGAGCGGCCTGAAAGGCATCGCCCGCTCCATGCCGACGAGCGCGGCTTCGGACCGCGTCGCCGACAAGCTCGGCATCGGCTCGTATGAGACGCCGACCGGCTGGAAATTCTTCGGCAACCTGCTCGACGCCGGCATGGCGACGATCTGCGGCGAGGAAAGCGCCGGCACCGGCTCCGACCACGTGCGCGAGAAGGACGGGCTGTGGGCCGTTCTGCTCTGGCTCAACGTGCTTGCCGCGCGTGGCATGAGCGTCCGGCAGATCGCGGAGG
>JBQCFA010000210.1:0-37770 GCA_051959695.1 Rhizobiaceae bacterium | reverse complement strand
TGGCGGCCGGATCGAGCAGAATGCCCGGCCCTCGGAGCTCTATGAAAGGCCGGCAAGCCTTTTCGCCGCCCGCTTCGTCGGCGGTTCATCGATGAACCTGATCGATCTCGACAACGATTCATCCGGGACGCGTGCGGTGATTCCGGGGCGTGACGAGCCTGTGCTCCTGTCGCGGCCCGGTCGTGGTCTCGTTCTCGGCCTCAGGCCCGAAGATATCGAAATTATCGACGTGTCCGATATTTCGAATGGGCCGCACGGCCGGATCATCGACGCGACGGCGACTGTCGAAGAGATCGAATATCTGGGTGCGGACGCGCTGGTTACCTGCCGGCTCGGCGAACATCGACTGACGGTACGGACACGCGGGATGGAAGCGCCATCGATCGGCGACAGGGCGAGGATCGGCTGGCGCGGCGGCGCCATGCATGTTTTCGACGCCGAAAGCGGATGGCGCATCGATCTGGCGGACGCGGAAGAAGGCGGTCGCGCTCAAACCACCAACAAACACAACCATGGAATCAGGGAGACTTCCACATGATACGCCTGACTGCCACTTTCCTTGGCGCCGCGCTCGCGACGTCGGTCCTCGCCGCTCCGGCCTGGGCGGCAACCGAAATCAGCTTCTACTATCCCATCGCCGTCGGCGGACCGATCACCAAGATCGTCGACGGCTACGTCAAGAAGTTCGAGGAGGAAAACCCCGATATCGTCGTCAAGCCGGTCTATACCGGCAGCTACCAGGACTCGATCGTCAAAGCGATGACGGCGGCGCGCGCCGGCAACGCGCCCGACGCCGCCGTGCTCCTGTCGACAGACATGTTCACGCTGATCGATGCGGGAATGATCGTACCCTACGACGAGCTCGCCACGTCCGACGCCGACAAGGGCTGGCTCGGATCCTTCTATCCGGCATTCATGGCCAACAGCCAGGCGAACGGCCACACCTGGGGCGTGCCGTTCCAGCGCTCGACCATCGTCCAGTACTACAACAAGGCGGCCTTCAAGAAGGCCGGCCTCGACCCCGAGAAGGCGCCGACGACCTGGGACGAACTCGTCGCCGACGGAAAGAAGCTGACCGTCAAGGATGGCTCCGGCAACGTGACGCAATGGGGTCTGGAGATCCCGAGTTCCGGTTTCCCATACTGGCTGTTCCAGGCCCTCGCCATTCAGAACGGCGCCGACCTGGCCAACCAGGACGGCACAAAGGTCTATTTCAACGATCCGAAGGTTGTCGAGGCGGCGACCTTCTTCAAGGATCTGAGCGCCAAGTACGAGGTCATGCCGAAGGGCATCATCGACTGGGGCACCGCGCCGAAGGACTTTTTCCAGGGCAAGACCGCGATCATGTGGACGACGACCGGCAATCTGACCAATGTCCGCAAGAACGCGCCGTTCGATTTCGGCGTGGCGCCGATGCCGTCGAAGGTGCAGGGCGGATCGCCGACGGGCGGCGGCAACATCTACATCTTCAAGACGGACAACAAGGACAAGCAGGAGGCGGCGCTCAAATTCGCCCGGTTCCTGACCACCAAGGAGCGCGCCGCTGACTGGGGCATCGCCACGGGCTACATCGCCACGCGCGCCGATGCGTGGGAGACGCCGGCAATGGCGGCCTACGTCAAGGACTTCCCGGCCGCGGCGGTCGCGCGCGACCAGTTGAAGGACGCCAAGGCCGAACTGTCCACGCATGACAACCAGCGCGTCACCAAAACCCTGGACGACGCGCTGCAGGCGATCCTGACCAGCGACCAGGACGCCAAGGCCGCCCTCGACCAGGCGCAGCAGCAGGCGACCGGCATCCTGCGCCGCTACCAGGAATAAGCATCGAAGGGCCGTCGAAGAACCGACGGCCCTTCTTCCCCGAATAACTCCGCCGGGATGTTTGTTGAGGAAAAATGGCGACGAGGACCGCAGGCCAGCTAAACATCCACGTCCAGGGCTGGCTGCTTGTGCTGCCAGCAATGGTCCTTCTCGCCGTCTTCACCCACGTTCCGGTGGTCACGACCTTCATCGACAGCTTCTTCTCGACGCCGCGCAACGGTCACCCGGCGCATTTCATCGGAGTGCAGCGCTATGGCGACATGGCCGCCGACCCGATCTTCTGGCAGGCGCTGACCAACAATCTTCTCTATGCGTTGATCACCGTGCCGGTATCGATCGGGCTGGCGCTTGCCATGGCGATATGGGTCAGCGGCCGCATTCCGGGCCGCGCCATGCTCCGGCTCGCCTTCTTCATGCCCACCGTCCTTCCGATGATCGCCGCCGCCAACATCTGGCTGTTCTTCTATACGCCCGGCTACGGGCTCCTCGACCAGATCGCCCATCTTTTCGGCTTCGGCAGCACGAACTGGCTGGGCAGCACGGCGACCGCGCTGCCGGCGCTGATGGCCGTGACGATCTGGAAGGAGTCCGGCTTCTTCATGATCTTCTTCCTCGCCGCGCTGCAGCAGGTGCCGCCCGATCTCTACGAGGCCGGGCGCATGGAGAACGCCTCCCGCTGGCAGGTCTTCGCCCGCATCACCTGGCCGCTTGTCATGCCGACGACGCTTTTCGTGGCGATCAACGCGCTGATCAACGCCTTCCGCATTGTCGACCAGGTCGTCGCGATGACCGGCGGCGGCCCCAACAACGCCACCTCGCTGCTTTTGTTCTACATCTATCAGGTGGCCTTCAGCTTCTGGGACACCGGCTATGCCGCGGCCCTTTCGACGGTGCTCTTGATCGTGCTTGCCGTCGTCGCGCTCGGGCAGTTCTTCCTGCTCGACCGCCGTGTGCACTACCGGTAAGGGCCGACGACGATGGAAAATGTACGCGGCTACTCGGTCGTCATCGGAGGCTGGCTCCTCGGCCTGATCTGGGCCTTGCCAATCCTCTACGCCCTGTGGGCCGCGTTCCATCCCTCCGCCTACACGACGAATTTCGATCCGACCGCGCCGCTGACCCTGCACAATTTCGCCCGCGCATGGGTCGCCGCGCCCTTCGCGCGATATTTCCTCAATACGGTCATCCTGGTGATCGGCATCATGGTGGCGCAATTCGTCATCTGTACGCTTGCCGCCTTCGCTCTTGCACGCTGGCCGTTTCGCGGCAGTGGCATCCTCTTCGCGCTCATTCTCGTCCAGCTCATGGTGACGCCGGACGTGCTGATCGTGGAAAACTACCAGACGCTGCATAAGCTCGGCCTGATCGACACGCTGACCGGCATCGGCATTCCCTACGTCGCTTCGGCCTTCGGCATCTTCCTGTTGCGGCAGGCCTTTAAGACGATCCCCAAGGAGCTCGACGACGCGGCGCGGATCGAGGGCGCGACCACGCTGCAGACGATCCTGCGCGTCTACCTGCCGCTCGCCCGCCCCGTCTATGTCGCCTACGGCCTCGTCTCGATCAGCTATCACTGGAACAATTTCCTGTGGCCGCTGATCGTCACAAATTCGGTGTCGGCCCGTCCGCTCACCGTCGGCCTGCAGGTCTTCGCCTCGGTCGACCAGGGCATCGACTGGTCCGTCATCTGCGCCGCCGCGCTGATGACCTCGGCGCCGCTGATGATCCTTTTCCTCGTCTTCCAGCGCGCCTTCATCCAGAGCTTCCTGCGGGCAGGAATTCGCTGAGCGGGAAACGCGGTGTCGAACACCGTCCGATACCGGACGACATCCATAAAGGGATCCGACAATGTCCCCCGCGGCGCAGTTCCATAGCCTCTTGCGGGCGGCTCAATCACCCGCCTGCGCCGCCGACTTGTACGGCCAACTCCAGTGCTGGATTTCCGGCATGTCCTCGCCGTGCTCCCTGACATACCGCGAGTGCTCCAACAGCTTGTTGGCAAGCTGTCGCCTGGCCTCGGCCGCCTTGACGCCCAGTCCCGCTACACGGTCGATGGCTTCCATGGCCAGGTGATAGCGATCCAGTTCATTGAGCACCACCATATCGAACGGCGTGGTCGTCGTCCCTTCCTCGTTGAAGCCGCGCACGTGGAAATTGTCGTGGTTGGTCCGGTTGTAGGTCAGCCGGTGGATGAGATAGGGATAGCCGTGATAAGCGAAGATAACGGGACAGGTCGTCGTGAAGAGCCTGTCGAACTCTGAATTCGTCAGGCCATGCGGATGCCGCTCCTTGGGTTGCAGCGCCATCAGATCCATGACGTTGACCACGCGGATGGCAAGATCGGGGACCATCCGGCGCAGGAGATCCACCGCCGCCAGCGTTTCCAGCGTAGGCACGTCGCCGGCGCAGGCCATCACGACGTCCGGCTCGTTTCCGCCATTCTCGGTTCCGGCCCACTCCCATATGCCGATGCCGGCCCTGCAATGGCCGGCGGCATCTTCGATCGTCAGCCATTGCGGCGCCGGCTGCTTTCCGGCGACGATGACGTTGATGCGGTCATAGGTGCGCAGGCAATGATCGGTCACCCAAAGCAACGTGTTCGCGTCCGGTGGAAGATAGATGCGCACGATATCCGCCTTCTTGTTGGCGACGAGGTCAACAAAGCCGGGGTCCTGGTGACTGAAGCCGTTATGATCCTGCCTCCAGACATGGGACGTCAGCAGATAGTTCAACGATGCGATCGGCCGCCGCCAGGCAAGTCCGCGCGAGACCTTGAGCCATTTGGCATGCTGATTGAACATTGAATCGACGATGTGGATGAAGGCCTCGTAGCACGAGAACAGGCCGTGCCGGCCTGTCAGCAGATAGCCCTCGAGCCAGCCTTGGCAAAGGTGCTCGCTAAGCACCTCAAGTACACGGCCATCGCGGGCAAGGTGCACGTCATAGGGTTCAATTTTCTCCATCCAGATGCGTTCGGTAGCGTCAAATACCGCATCCAGCCTGTTCGACGCCGTTTCGTCAGGTCCCATGATCCTAAAATTGTGCGCGTCTGCGTTCAGCCGCACGACCTCTTCGAGAAACGTACCCATCACGCGCGTCGCTTCGGCCTTTGCGCCGCCCGGATGCGGGACGCCCACGGCGAAGTCGCGGAAATCCGGCAGTTGCAGCTCGCGCTTGAGAGAGCCGCCATTGGCGTGCGGGTTGGCGCCCATCCGTCGATTGCCCGAAGGGGCCATCGCCCGAATCTCGTTCCTCAGCGCTCCGGCCTGGTCAAAAAGATCTTCGGGTCGATAACTGCGCATCCATTCTTCCAACAGGCGCAGATGCCCTGGATTGCTCTTCGGATCCGTGATGGGGACCTGATGGGCTCGCCAGAAGCCCTCCACCTTTTTGCCGTCCACCTCCTTCGGCCCGGTCCACCCCTTAGGGCTTCTGAGCACGATCATCGGCCAGTGCGGCCGGTGTTCCACGCTGCCGGATTGCCTTGCCTTGCTCTGGATTTCTCGAATGCGGTCGAATACGACATCCAGCGTCTCTGCCATCTTGCGGTGCATTGCGACCGGATCGTCACCTTCGACGAAGAACGGCTCATGCCCGTAGCCGACCAGCAGGCTACGCAGTTCCTCCGCGTCCATACGACCGAGCACGGTAGGATTGGCGATCTTGTATCCGTTCAGGTGCAGGATCGGCAGGACAGCGCCGTCGTGGACAGGGTTCAGGAATTTGTTCGAATGCCAGGATGCCGCAAGCGCCCCGGTTTCCGCCTCGCCGTCACCGATCACGCAGGCAACTACCAGGTCGGGATTGTCGAACGCCGCGCCATAGGCATGGGCGAGCGCGTAGCCCAGTTCCCCGCCCTCGTGGATCGAGCCCGGCGTTTCGGGAGCCGCATGGCTCGGAATTCCGCCGGGAAAGGAGAACTGCCGAAAAAGCTTGCGCAGGCCCGCCTCTTCGCAACTGACGTCGGGATATAGCTCGCTGTAGGTGCCTTCGAGATATGTATTGGCGACCATCCCCGGCCCGCCATGACCAGGCCCGCAGATATAGATCATGTCGAGGTCCCGCGCCCGGATGATCCGGTTCAGGTGCGCATAGATGAAATTGAGGCCCGGCGTGGTGCCCCAGTGGCCGAGCAGGCGGGGCTTGATGTGCTCGGGACGAAGCGGCTGCTTCAGCAGGGGGTTGTCGAGGAGATAGATCTGTCCGACTGAAAGATAGTTCGCGGCCCGCCAATAGCGGTCGATGAGGTCGAGTTCGTCCCTGTCATACTCATCTCCCACGATACTTCTCCCTGTTTGGACAGCCGGCAGACATGTGAACTAGGTCGCTCGACGTCATCCGCCACCGCTGCAATGGCGCCGGGCTCCATGGCTTGTCCCTTCATTGTCGCTGTAATGACTGGACGTATTCGGCGAGCTGGTGCATTCGTTCGGTCGTGATGGCCTCGCCGCCTTTTGGTCCGTATTTCTTGACGTCGCGCTTCAGGAACCGATCGCCGAAGATGGGCATGTCGCGATAGTCGCGCTGGTTGGCCGCGTGGCGGCCGTCAATGGTGGCGTACACCAGCCAATAGGGAAATTCGCCGCCGTTTCCCTCGGACAGGCGCGTCAGATCGGCGGGATGCTTCAACAGCTGGTCCGCCAGCGCTCCCTCGCCCGTCCCGGTAGTCCCGTGGCAAATCGCGCAGGAATTCAAATATTCGGTCTGTCCATAGCTCATCTGCTGAGCGGCGCCTGCCGAGCAAGCCCATAGAATAGTCGCCATCGCGGCAAATATGACTTTCATCGATCAGGTTCCTTCAGGATCGAGCACAGCATCTCCCGTAAGACGCGATCCGGCCTTGATTTCACGCAAATCAGGTGACCGTCACGCCAAGTGGCGGCCTGTGCATGCGCCGGTGCGCAAATCTTCCGGTTCCATCTCCCGAGATCCGCCGAGCATAGGGAGGTGATGCGCCATCGGCCGACTTTGATCTATCGCAAGGCGGCCAGCTTGGAAGAATCGAAACTCAGGACAAGCCGATGACGATGGCCGTGTCCCAGCGAGCATCGCCATGGCCCGACGGAGAGAGCCGATGCGCGTCAAGGATCTGATGAAAACGAGTGTCGTCACCGTGGCACCCGATACCAGCGTGAAACACGCCGCCCAGATCATGCTGGAGAAGAGGGTCAGCGGGCTTCCGGTGGTCGACGATCGCCACATGCTGGTGGGCATGATCACCGAAGGCGATCTGCTCCAGAGGAGGGAGATCTGTGCCCAGATGCCAGTCGGGCCAAGCGAAAGCGGCAAACGGAGCCTTGCGGAACGGGCTGCCGACTTCGTGAAGAGCCATAGCTGGAAGGTTGCCGACGTGATGACCAAAGGGGTTATTGCCGTCGAGGAGGAGGCGCCGGTGGGGCGGGTCGCCGCCATGATGGATGAACATCATGTCAAACGCATCCCGGTGACACGCGAGGGCCGGCTCGTCGGCATCGTCAGCCGCGTCGACCTGCTCCGCCTGGTCGCAATGGCAGAACCGGATGATTGCGCCCCCGGCGACACGGCGATTAGGCGCAGCATCCTAAGCCGGCTGGGCGAAACCGCCTTCGACGACCTCGTAAAGCTATCCGTCGTCGTTTCCGACGGCGTGGTGCATCTGTGGGGAAACGTGGGCTCGGCAAGCGAGAAGGAGGCGGCGCGGGTCGTTTCCGAAGGTGTCCGCGGCGTCGCAGGCGTCGTGGACCACACTCGGCTCAGTGCTGCCGAAAGCGGTGACAGTGAGGTGCATCGGTTGGCCAGGCAATGATGGCCGCCCCTCTTTTGGCCTCGATTCCCGCCGTCGGCATGTCGAGCGACGCGGCGGCAATCCGGCCATCGTCGGCGATCACCGAAAAAAGTGGCCTGAAGCTGCAGAAACGAGCGGGCCGCCATGAAGCGGTTTTGATGCCCGTCAATGCCGACCGTGTGTCGGCGTTCCATCTTCGACCCGTTGGAAACAGATCTTTCTTCGCTGGGGGCTGACAGATGTCGTCGATCCGCTCGTTTGCCATTTTGGGCTGTCTGGCCATGGCCCTTGCTCTGCCAATGCCGGCGGCGGGCGAAGAGTCCCTGGCTCCTATGCTTGCGCGGGTCATCCCCGGCGTCGTCAGCATCTCGACGGAAGGAGCCGTCTCCGATGAGGGCCAGCTTATTCCATCCGACCTGTCCGTTGCGCCTTCCGTGGGCTCGGGTTCCATCATCGACGCGGCAAAAGGCCTGATCCTCACCGACAATCATGTCATCCAGGGCGCGGAGAAGATCACGGTAGCCCTTTCAGACGGACGCAGCTTCGAGGCTCGGGTTCTCGGAACCGATGACGAATCCGATATCGCGATCATCAAGATCGATGCCAGCGGTCTCACGCAACTGGCTATCGGGGATTCGGCTGGCCTTCACGTCGGTGACTATGTGGTCGCGGTGGGCAATCCATTCGGACTGGGCCATACCGTGACCCATGGCATCGTCAGCGCACTCGGCCGACCTGGCGCGAGGACAGACACGTTCGGAGGCTACATCCAGACCGACGCAGCCATCAATCCA
Organism: Rhizobiaceae bacterium; assembly: GCA_051959695.1. Lineage (GTDB taxonomy): Bacteria > Pseudomonadota > Alphaproteobacteria > Rhizobiales > Rhizobiaceae > Mesorhizobium_L. Next base: position 29,391 of record JBQCFA010000210.1, on the reverse strand, counting down.
GGCAATTCCGGCGGTCCGTTGCTCGACCTCGATGGACGCATAGTTGGTATCAATAGCGCGATCATCGGTGCGACTGGCGGCAGCATTGGCCTTGGCTTCGCCGTCCCCTCCGCCGTTGTCCGGCAGATCCTGCCCGAGCTGATCGCCCACGGAGAAATCAGGCGTGGGCAACTCGGTGTCGTGGTACAGGATTTGACCGCGGAGCTCGCGACGGCGCTCCATGTGGACGCGTCGAAAGGCGCGGTCGTAAGCCAGGTGCTTCCCGGATCGGCGGCGGAGACCGCTGGCCTGGCCGCCGGGGACGTGATTGTCGCGATCGATGGCTATGTCGTGTCGAATGCTGCCGAATTGAGACGGCGGATCGGGAACTTGGCGCCGCAGACCAGGGTGCATGTAACCGCGCTCCGGGACGGGCAACGCATCGACCGCGACGCTAACGTGACATCGAGAGCGCCCCAGCCGACGGCCTATGATGGAAAGGGGCTTCTCCGGTCAGTCCGGCTTGGCAGGATCACCCGCGATTCGTCGGCATACGGGAAGACAAACGGCGCCGCTGTGATAGCGGTCGATCCGAATAGTATCGCGGCGGATAGCGGCCTTGCGGAAGGTGATATCATCGCCACAATCGACCGGAAGCCGGTGGATGGCCCCGAACGGGCCGTTGCCCTCGCCGGCAGCAGCAAGGAATTCCTCCTTCTAGGCGTCTACCGGGACGATCAGATGCGCTTTGTCGTGATTCACCGGCGAAGCAGTTGAGCCGCCGCTTGAACCTTCCGCCTCCTGTCCTAACGGACGTGCTGCGGTCTCTATTCGATCAATGCGACATCAGCACGGGCATCAGCGGTTTTCTCAGCACGCCTTGCGTGGCCCCGCCAAGCACGAAATCGCGCACCCGCGAATGCCCGTAACCGCCCAGGACAAGCAGGCTTGCGCCCCTTTCCAGGGCCTGCTGCTGAAGTGTATCCGCGATCGGGCAGTCGCGCGCGCGAAGCGAAACCGCCTCGGCCCGCAGCCCACGCTTTTGCAATCCTTCCGCCAACCGCCCGCCTGCATTGACATCCTCGAGAGGCTTGTCGTCGAAGACGGTCAAGACCGAGATGCGGGAGGCACGCTTCAGGAACGCCAGCGCATCGCCGACGGCCCGTGCTGCAACGCGGCTGCCGTCCCAGGCGATCGCGACATGATCAAACGTTCCGACGCTGCAATTGTCGGGCAGAAGAATCGACGGGCGGCCCGACCCGAAAATTACCGCCTCGGCGGTGGCCTTGGCGGAAGGATTGTCCGCCTCCAGCCCGATCATCGCCAGGTCGAAGTATCGCGCATGCATTGCCGCAGCGTCCCTCAGGACAGCCAGCGGCGCCGATACCGATTCCGTCGTTACATCGACGCCTTGCTCCGATGCCGATTGCGCAATCTGTGCAAGGAGGTGGTCGGCTCGTTCCCTGCTCAGGGCTTCCGCTGCGCGGATCATTTCCGGCACGTCCAGAAGAAGTCGCGACAGGGCGCTGGAAACAGGAGGGATGTCGACGTTGATCGCCAGCGCGTGGATGTCGGCCCGGACCAACCGCGCAACGGCAAGCGCATGTTCCACGACCGCGTCCGAGACCGGATCGGGATGGGTGACGAAAGGAAGCAGGGCCTGCATCTTCATCGAGAACATCCTCGTCGGAGCCGGCCCCTTGAGGTCGGCGCATTGGTCACGTTCCACCCATCGCACAGGCGCGTCTGCCGGCCATTGATTTCGGTCAAGAACCGGAAGGGCGGCCCGGGTCCGACACGCACCTTCAAATCGTGATCGGTTCTTCTCTTGGCAATCTTGATCTGCCGCAAGGAAAGGCAGGTGCATGAATGTCTAGATGAGCACCACCTGAGGAACGTCGAAGCCATGCGTGGCCAGGGACTGGGCCCCTGTTTCAAGGAGATATGGATCATGACCTACAACACAATCATGGTGCAGTTCGACATCGACGCGCCGATAGCGCCGCGGCTCGATTTCGCGTGGGACATTGCGCGCCGGTACGAGGCAGGCCTGATCGGCTTCGCCGCCGCGGAACCATTTCTCCTCATGCCGGGAGAAATGGATGGCGGCGCGACGGGAGAGGCAATGCGCCTGCAGATCGAGGAGATCGAAGATCGATTGAAGGCGCTCAAGTCAGAATTTGAAACCCTTACCCGAGACAGCAACCGGGCGTCGTGGCGAGGCATGCTCGGCAATCCGACGCGATTCCTTGCGCTGAACGCGAGGGCTGCCGATCTGATTGTCACCGGGACGGATGGAGATGAAGCGAGAAGCAGGCTCCGGACCGTCGATCCCGGCGAGCTTATCCTTTCCGCCGGCCGGCCAATCCTTTTCGCGTCGAAGGACCAGCGCCCCATGACCGCCGAAAGCATCCTTGTCGCCTGGAAGGATACGCGCGAATCCCGGCGTGCCGTTGTCGATGCCATGCCCTTCCTCGTCGCTGCCCGTCATGTCCTGGTGGCGACGATTGTCGAAGATGACAGAGTTGCCGCGCGTGACAGTGTCGCCGATGTCGTACGCTTCCTTATGAAGCATGGGGTCAAGGCGCGTTCGGAGGTTCTCGACGCCGACAAGATGGATGCCTCGGAAGCGCTCCTGACCGCCGCCAACCAAACCGGGGCGGATCTGGTAGTCGCTGGCGGCTATGGGCACAGCCGGCTCCGCGAATGGGCGTTCGGCGGAGTGACCCGCACATTGATCGAGGAATCCTCCACGAACCGGCTGCTCGCCAATTAGGCGAAGCGTCTCCCGCCATGTCGACGACGCTGCATCGACGGACGGCCCGCCGCCCTCTCATCCGGGAAAACCCGATCCAGCGCCTTTCCTCGCCGCCGCCTGCCGGCATCCGCGCCATCTATTGGGCGGTGCCGGCGGAAAAGATTCTGGCCGACCTGCGCTCTGACGCCGGCGGCCTGTCCTCCGCCGAGGCCGCGACCAGACTCCGGACGGACGGCCCGAACGCGATCGGCCAAGGGCGCGATGCTTCTGCCGTCATGGCCTTGGCACGGCAGTTCCGCAGCCCGCTGGTGCTCATTCTCATCTTTGCGGCCACCGTCTCAGCCTTCGTTGGCGAAGGCAGCGAGGCGATCATCATCGGTGCAATCGTGCTGGCAAGCTGCGCCCTTTCCTTTACGCAGGAATATGGCGCCTCGAGAGCGATGGAGGCGCTCAAGGCGCGCATCTCGCGAAAGACGTCTGTGCTGCGCGACGGTAGGGAGACGGCTGTTGCCGTCGAAGAAATCGTGCCGGGCGACGTCATCCGGCTGTCGGCCGGAAACCTGATCCCGGCGGACGGCGTGCTGCTCGACGCGCGTGATCTCAACGTCAGCGAGGCGGTCCTTACCGGCGAGAGCTTCCCGATGGCGAAGGCGCCTGGCCTCTCGCCCGTGGACGCACCGGTAAGCCAGCGCGCCAATGCGGTTTTCACCGGCACTTCCGTGCGCAGCGGTACCGGCACGATGATGGCCGTGCTGACGGGCAAGGACACGGAATTCGCGGCGATCGCGGCGGCTGTCGCGCATTCCGTACCGGAGACCGACTTCGCACGAGGCATCCGCCGCTTCGGCTATCTGATGACGGAAATCATGCTGGCCATCGTCATCCTGGTCTTTTTCGCCAACCTCCTGCTACACCGTCCGGCCGTCGATTCCCTGCTTTTCTCGCTGGCGCTCGCAGTGGGCCTGACCCCCGAGCTCCTGCCGGCCATCATCAGCGTCACCCTGGCGCGTGGCGCTCGTACCATGGCGGCCGCGGGCGTCATCGTGCGGCGTCTCGACGCCATCGAGAATTTGGGCAGCATGGATATCCTTTGTACCGACAAGACCGGGACGCTTACCGAAGGCGTCATCCATCTCGACGCCTGCACAGACCCCGTCGGTGCAACGTCTTCCCAGGTGAGAATCTGGGCACTGCTCAACGCCATGTTGCAGACAGGCATGGCGAATCCTCTGGACGAGGGGATCGTTTCCGCGCGCACTCCCGAAGACGATCTGTCCGGATACATCAAGGTGGACGAGATACCCTATGACTTTGTCCGCAAGCGACTGTCGGTAGTCGTCCGGCAAAAGGGCGACGGCGAGGACCTGATGCTGTGCAAGGGCGCCGTGGCCAGCATTGCCGCCGCCTGCGCTTCCGTTCTCGACCCGTCCGGCACACGGCCGCTGGGCGAGCCTGACGCAAAGGCCATCGACGACCGGGTGCGCGCCTGGAGCACCCAGGGCTATCGTGTTCTCGGCCTTGCCGTGCGCCGTTTCCCGTCAAGGGAAGTCTATCGCCGGGAGGACGAGACAGACCTCGCCTTCGCCGGCTTCCTGCTGTTCCTCGACCCTCCCAAGCCCGGAGTCGACATCACGCTGAAGGCGCTGGCCGCGCGAGGTATCAAGGTCAAGATCATCTCCGGCGACAACCGCCATGTCGCGAGGCACCTGGCCGAGACAATCGGCCTGCCGCACCGCAACGTGCTTTCCGGCGACGAACTGGCGAAGCTGACGAAGGAGGCGCTGTTCGCCCGCGCCTATCGCACTGACATCTTCGCCGAGATCGACCCCAACCAGAAAGAGCGCATCATCGCCGCGCTGCGCCGGCGCGGCCATGTTGTCGGCTATCTCGGCGACGGCATCAACGACGCCCCGGCACTCCACGAGGCCGATATCGGCATCTCCGTCGATGGCGCGGTCGACGTGGCCCGTGAAGCCGCCGATCTCATTCTGCTCGAGCGCGAGCTGGGAGTCCTCGCCCGCGGTGTGGACGACGGCCGCAAGACATTCGCCAACACGATGAAATACATCGCCATCACCACCAGCGCCAATTTCGGCAACATGGTCTCCATGGCTTTCGCTTCGCTCGCGCTGCCTTTCCTGCCGCTCCTCGCACCGCAGATCCTGCTCAACAATTTCCTGTCCGACGTGCCGTCTCTGGCGATTGCCACCGACAATGTCGACAGGGACCAGCTTGGAACGCCGCGTCGGTGGGATATCGGCTTCGTCCGCCGCTTCATGGTTGTCTTCGGGCTGGTCAGCTCCGCGTTCGATTTCGTGACATTCGGCTTCCTGCTCCTGGTCGCTGGGGCGACGGCGCAAGTCTTCCAGACCGCCTGGTTCGTGGAATCTCTCGTGACCGAACTTGCCATCGTGCTCGTGGTGCGCACCCGCAAATCGTTCTGGCGAAGCCGTCCCAGCACGCTTTTGTGGCGGCTGACGGTGATGGTAGGACTGTTCGCTATCGCCATCCCCTATTTGCCGGGCGCTGCGTGGTTCGGCTTTGTGCCGCTTTCCATGCCGGTCATGGGGGGCCTGATTGCGATCACTGTCGCCTATCTCGTGGCCTCGGAAACTGCAAAACGCTGGTTCTTCTCCCGCGAGCGCACCCACCGCCGTTCTTGACGAAGGTCAAGGCAGGTTGCCATCGGCGGAGCAATATGCGGTCTCCGGACGGAGACCTGCCATGCCGCGCCGCAGTCTCGTCATTCTCGGCCACCCCGACCTCGATCCCCGGCGTCTGTGCCGGGCGCTTGCCGACAGTTATGCCGACGGCGCGCGTTCGGCCGGGCACGAGGTTCGCCGGATCGATATCGCCCGGCTCGACTTCCCGCTGCTGGGTTCGATGGAGGAATTCAGGCATGGCATCATGCCTCCCGATCTCAAGGATGCAGCCGAGGCGATCCGAAAAGCCGAGCACATCGTCCTCGTCTTCCCGCTCTGGCTGGGAACCATGCCTGCGCTCCTGAAAGCCTTCCTTGAGCAGGTCATGCGGCCGGGGCTCGCCTTCGACTACTCGGAAGCTGGGAAGAACGATGTCCCCACGATGCTGCTGAGGGGCCGTTCGGCTCGTATCATCGTCACCATGGGTATGCCCGCGCCGCTTTATCGGTTCTGGTATCTCGGCCACGGCATCGCCGGCATGCGCCGCAATATCCTGAACTTCGTCGGCATCGGCCCTGTCAGGGAATCGCTGTTCGGCATGGTCGAAAGCGTCAGCGATACCCGGCACAGGAAATGGGTCGCCGCCATGCACAGACTGGGGAAACGCGGCCGCTGAAGGCCCCGCCGTCGGGGTACGAGCACTGCGGCGCCGCTCAGGCGGCCCCGCCGCAGCTCCGAGAGCGCCTCGTTGGCGCGGTCGAGTGGGTAGCTCCTGGTGTGGGTGCGAACGCCCGCTTCCCGCGCGAAAGAACTCCTCAGCGTCCGCGCGCGCCAGATTGGCGACCGAAACCAGCTCGCGCTCCTCCCACCCCATAGGGCGTCGGAGGGATGTCGCCGGCCCATGTCGCGCCGACCTCCAATGAGAGGCTTCACGCCATCCAATCGCGCCAATGGGTGGGTGAGACGTCGACCCTGTCCTTGGTGCCGACCCTCATCCAACCGGTGAGGGTGCGCCGGCACGGAAAGACGAGTGCATAGATACCGTCGCCATCGATCACGGCGAGCTCCAGCTCCCGTCCGAACGGCGAGATCGATATCGGCTTCCACATCGGGCCGGAGTCGAACATCGACGTTGAAAATTCGTTCGGCGACTTCGCGGTCATGCCTAGGCGGCCAGGTCCTGCAGGATCTGCCATTTCGCTATCTCGACGCTTCGCAGGCTCGGCAGCCGGATGACGCCTTTCTGGCGGAGTTTGGAGAAGACGCGGGATACCGTCTCGATGGTCAGGCCGAGATAGTCGGCGATGTCCATACGCGACATCGGCAGTTCTACTCTGCTGAGGCCGCCCTGCCGTTCAGACATGTCCGTCAGGAATGCCGCGACGCGCTCCACTGCATTCTGGCGTCCCAGGACCAGAAGATGCTCCTGCGCTCTGACGAGGCCCTCCAGTGCGACGGGCAGAATCTCGCTCGCCAACTCGTCTTGGCGCGAGGTGCGTAGCGTGCGCACGCCTGTGGCGCAGATCGTCTCCGCGAAGAAGTGATGGGTCTTGCCTGCCTCGAACCCGAAGATTTCGCCGGCGAGATGGAACGCGGAGATCTGGCGGCGCCCGTCGGCCAGCAGGCGATAGATGCGGATGGCGCCGAATTCCACCTTGTAGAGGCGGTCGCTCTTTTCGCCTTGCGCATAGACTTCAGTCCCGGCAGGGAGCAGCATCACCGCTTGGAAGCCCGCCTGCCGCCGGCTGGCAGGCAATCCCGGTTCGGAGTGGATCGAATAAGACGGAGTCTGGACGGTTTCGAGGAAAGCCATGATCGTCTCCCAACGCTGATGGAGGATCTTTGGCGCGAAACGATGTTCTCCGAAATTCGGTCATGTCCGTAAGGGAATCTACTTAGTCGTCATAGCGCATCCGGGACCGCGTCGCAAACCGCCCTCAGGAGCGGTTCGCCGAGAAACGGCTTCGTCACGAAGCGGGCCAAAGGCAGCGCGGGTACCTGCTGAAGAAATCCGACCAGTACTATAACCGGCCGGCCAAAGCGGCCGAATTGCCGTGAAGCGAGCGTCCAGTCCGACACTGAATCGTCATCGATGACGGCACAGGCGGCGATGCGTGAGTCACCTGAATCAAAGGCGTCGGCCGCCCCGGCGTGCGCGCTCACGGTGAAGCCTTCGCTTTCCAGCGCGAACACAAGCGAGCGCCTCAACGCCTCAGTGGGCGCGGCGACGAGGATGATCGCGGTTCGGACCACGCAACGGCTCCTCCCGACGTTCCCTTGCATGCTTGGCTCGGAAAGCACTTTTCGCGCGCGGATGGACGCGGCGCATTGCGTCTGATCAAACGCGCAGAGGAACGACCGGAAGGCTCCGCCGCGACCTAGCCGTGCATACCGGCAGGATTCATGGCGATCGACATTCGCACGAGTTCGGGCAGGTTGTGCGCCTGCATCTTGGACATGATGTTGGCGCGGTGGACTTCGACGGTCCGCGCGCTGATGCCAAGATCATAGGCGATCGTCTTGTTGGGAAGGCCCGCCACGATCAGGGAAAGTACTTGGCGTTCCCGCTCCGATAGGGCGGCTAGCCGGGGCCGTAGGGCCTGGACATCGTGGGTGATTTCCGCGGCATCGTCCAGGCGGCTCGCTGCCCGCTTGATAGCTTCGATCAGAACCTCGTCCTCGAACGGCTTCTCGATGAAATCGACGGCACCGGCCTTCATGGCAGCCACTGCCATCGGCACGTCGCCATGGCCGGTAATGACAACCGTGGGCATCGTGACGCCCATCCCGTTCAGCTTTTGCAGCAGCTCGACACCGCTCAGGTCGGGCATCTTCAGGTCGGTGACGAGGCACGCCTTGCCCGCGGCCGGCGCCGCCGCGAGGAAGCTCGTGGCGGACTCGTGAACGCGGACAGCAAACCCTGCCGTCGCCAATAGGAAGGCAAGGGACTTGCGAACCGCCTCCTCATCGTCGACGACGTGAACCACATAGTCACCGATCCGCATGGGATGCCCCCTTGGTCTCTAGCGGAAGTTCGATGCGGAAGGTCGCACCGCCGTCCGCGTTACGGCTCGCGGACAATGTGCCGCCATGAGCCTCGACGATGCGCCTTGAGATCGAAAGGCCGAGTCCCATGCCGTTTGGCTTGCTGGTCACAAATGGCTGGAACAATCTGGCGGCGACGTCTTGCGGGATTCCCGGGCCTGTGTCGATCACCTCGATCACGGCATTCCCATCGCCGTTTTGCCGGGCGCGGACGGTAAGATCGCGTCGCCTGCATCCGCGCATGGCCTCCATCGCATTGCGAATGAGGTTGATGATAACCTGCTGGATCTGGATTCGATCCACGATCACGTTGCCCGTGTCGGGGGCGAACTCGAATACCGACCGCACGTTCTCCTCGCGAGAGCCTACTAAGGCCAGTGCGCCCGCTTCCTCTATCAGCTTGCGCAGGTCGGCTGTCGATCTCTCGGTTTCACCTCGGCTGACGAATTCACGCAGATGCCGGATGATGTCGCCCGCGCGCAATGACTGCCGGGCCGTCTCCTCGAGCGCTTCCTTCAATTTGGGCGACGCGCCTCCGCCAGGCGCCTTGAGCAGCCTGACGCAGCCTTGCGTGTAGTTGGCGATGGCGGCGAGCGGCTGGTTGAGCTCATGCGCGAGCGTCGATGCCATCTCGCCGAGCTCGCTAAGCCGTGCCAGCCGCGCCAGTTCCCCCTGTATTTCCCGCAGGCGCTCCTCAGATTCCTGTCGTTCGGTGAGGTCGCGGATAAAGCCTGTGAAGAAGGTCAGGCCGCCGGACTTCATTTCCGCGACCGCGAGCTTCATCGGAAAGGTCGAGCCATCCTTCCTAAGCCCGACCACCATGCGGTCGATGCCGATGATGCGCTTCTCGCCGGTTGCGAGATAGTGCCGGATATAGCCGTCATGCTCCCCATGGTATGGCTCAGGCATGAGTATATTCACATTTCGGCCGATTGCCTCTTCCTTCGAATAGCCGAATTGCCGGACTGCCGCGGCACTGAAGGAAGTTATGGCTCCCTTCTCATCGATGACGACTGTTGCGTCCGGAACGGCGTCAACGATCGATCGCAGGTGGGCCTCGCTTACCCTCAGCGTGCTTTCGATCTTGTCGAGGGCTCTGCGAGCATGGTGCAGCATCTCCCCCATCCACGCGATCACGAGCCCGACAAGCACGAAAACGGCGACTTGAACCGAGAATGGCGGATCCAGCCCGACGATAGAGAATGTGGCGCCAATCGAGAGGGCCAGCGCGAATAGCCCGGGGCCGATGCCACCGGCGACCGCGGCGACCAGGATGGCCGGGATGAACAGGATGAAAACCGCCGCTTGACCGAGGGAGCCCTGCAGCGAAAGGCGGATGAGGAAGGCAACCGCAACCGCGCCTAGGGCCAGAAAATAGCCGGCCCAACCCTCGAAGCGACGCGAAAAGACGGCCTGAAGAAGACGCCCTTGCAGCCCGGGTATGTCTCTTGCCGGCATGACGCTCCCCGAGCCTGGCTGCTGGTCCGCCACGCGCCTGACCCCCTAAGCGGGGGGAGAGCTCGCCTCCTTGCCAGGCAATTTTTGCCGCCGGGACAATTATAACATCCGACGGATGGCAAGAAAAGTGAGGAGAACGGCAACTGTTCAGGGTTGTCTGCAGTAGCGCCGGTCCACACAAGCCACTGCTGGGCGAACCGGCATCGCCGGGGAGGTCATTCAGTCCGCGGGCCACAATTCGCGCAGCGGTTTCTTCATGGAATGCCTGATGTCCTCGATCTCGCCATACGAAACATGACGGTCAAGCAAGCTGAAGACCGCCGCCACAGCTTCATCCGGATCGTTCAGCAGTTCATCCGAGAATGCCTCCTGGATGCGCGCGATGAAGTCCTCCTTCCTGCGGTTCCAGACCGGGGCTTCCAGGGGCTTCCAGCCTTCGAAATAGATGCCACGGATCAGGGTAGGCAATTGCGCCGCCAGATCGACCATCTCCTCCTGCGGAAGCCAATCCCTCAGCGCATGCAGGACGCTGCGCAGCAGATGATAGGCGCGGCGATCGGTCCACTCCAGATCGTCGGCAAGCTCGTTGACCCATTCCTGGGCCTGTTGCGCGGCCTGGGTGAAAGTTGCGATGGACGTGCGGCTCATGATTGTTCTCCCTTGTTGGAATGGTAGCGAGCGGCGCGGCAAGGAAGGCGCGCCGCTCGCATCCGCATCAAGCAGCCTTGACTGCGATCTTCTTCTCGGCCTGCTTCGCTTCCAGGGTCTTTGGCAACCTGACTGTGAGCACGCCCTTTGCGAAGGTGGCGTCGATCTTGTCCGGGTCGACGCCCTCCGGGATTTGGAGGCTGCGCTTGAAGGAGCCGTAGCGCCGCTCGGACATATAATAGTCCTTCCGCTCCTCCTCCTTATCCTCGCTCTTCTCTCCCTTGATGGTCAGCGTATGATTGGACAGGGTGATATCGACATTCTTCTCGTTGATGCCGGGAAGCTCGGCGGTGATTTCGTAACTATCTTCCTTTTCGGCAAGATCGATCGCCGGGGCGATTCCCCATTCCATCCCGGCCGGGCGCTGACCTTCGAAACCGACCACCCTTGACGGAAGGCGCCAGTTGAAGGGACGGAAATCGTCGAACAGGCGATCCACTTCACGTCTGAGGCTTTCGAACGGGCTCCACTCGGTACCCTGCGTCGGCGTGGGGGCTTTGTTCACGGGCAGTTTGGTGGCTTCGGCCATGGAAGATCTCCTTGTTGCTCAATGGTTCTTTGCAGACGCCGCGTCCTCCGGTCCTTGAACTTCCGGATTGCGGAGAGGTCTGCCTGTCGAATCAAGTCGCCGAAACGAGGCTGCTCGTCGCTTGGCGCCAGCCGCCTTGGCGAGCGCCTTAGCGCGTGGCTTCGGCCGATCGACCGATCCGGCAAGGATACAAACTGCCCCTTTCGGCAGCCCTGCTCATTGACCCGAATCAATCCCGAGAAAAACGGCGGGTCAGCTCTTTTGATCGCAATCAATGCAATCGGCCTTCGCGGTTCCGATATTCCCGAGGTTCCAGGGCTCCGGTGCTCCTGGAAATGGTTGGGAGGGCGACCATGCCGTCCGAGTACAGAAACGCGCTGCTGGCCCTTGTTCCATCGCTGAGGGCATTCGCGTTCTGCCTGTCGCAGGACCGGGCTGAAGCGGACGATCTCGCGTATGGATCACTGATCGAAATCTGGTCGAAGCACCGTCACAAGACACGCGCGGAGCTGAGAGTAGCGGCATTCTCGGTCGTCTCCGCACAATACCGAAGGAGCAACGCGGTTCATCCTTCGCCGGATCATACCGCCCGGGAATCACGAGCCGCGACCCAAGAACGCTTTTTTGCCGTCCTTGAGTCCCTGTGGTGGGGCGAGCGGGAGGCGTTGGCGCTGGTTCTGGTCTGGGGATTCACCGATGAACAGGCCGCCCAGATTTGTAATGTCGACGTAGCCACGTTCGGCTCTCGCATCGCGAGCGCATACCTTAGCCTGGTGCAAGGCCTGCCGCCGCGTATCCATGCCGTCAGTTCGGATCGGGTGAACATTCGTCGCAAGCCGACGAAGGAACGCTGCCATGGATGAGAAAATCGTCGTCTGCAGCGCGTGCGGCGGCGTCAACCGTCTTGTCCAGGGACGCTCGCCGGTCGCGGCCAAATGCGGCAAATGCGGCCGCAAGCTGTTCTCCGCCCATCCTGCGGATGTCGACGGCGCGACTTTTCACCGCCACCGGACACGCGGCACGCTTCCCCTCCTCGTCGACGTATGGGCGCCGTGGTGTGGTCCATGTCGGGCGATGGCCCCGGCCTACGAGGCCGCGGCACGACAACTCGAACCCGATATGGTCCTCGTCAAGCTTAATTCCGACAAGGAACAGTCGATCGCAGCGGAACTCGGGATTCGCAGCATACCCACAATGATCCTGTTCCAGGATGGCGTGGAAGTGGCGCGGCAGTCGGGCGCGATGTCGTCGGGACAGATCGTGGGATGGGCCCGCGACCGGCTGAGGTCGGCGGCAGCCTGAAGCGGCTCCGAGGTAGAGTCCAAGGGAACTCAAGGAGACGGCGGATGCGCATTTTTTCCTTAAGTATGCTCGAATGCACCAAGCTGCTGACGGGAAGCCGGGTCGGTCATCTGGCATGCGCGAAAGCCGGCCGTCCCTATGTGGTGCCAATCTATTTCGCCTATTCGGACAATCACCTCTACGCGTTTTCCATGCCCGGGAAGAAGATCGACTGGATGCGGGCGAATCCGCAGGTTTCGATCTTCGTCCACAAACGTAATCGCGGCAGCGAGTGGAAAAGCGTGGTTGTCGACGGACGCTACGAGGAGCTGCCCGACCGTATCGGCCACAAGCTCGAAAGGGACCGCGCATGGTCGCTGCTCAGCCGGCATGCGGACTGGTGGGAACCTGGCGCCCTCAAACCTGTGATGTCACCTCTGTCCGGTCATTCCGAGCACATATTCTTTCGCATCCTCGTCGATGAAATCTCCGGACGCCAGTCGAAGGAAGGCATGTAGCCAACACCGACTTCGTTTGATCGAGCGCAATGCTTCCGACAAGCCGCCTGTTATGGAGAGAACAAACGTATCGAAGGGATTCCCCCATGACATTCAAGACGATCCTCACCGTGACGAGTCCTGGCCTTGGCGATGCGGACCTGAAACTGGCTACCGCGCTTTGCGAAGAAGTCGAGGCGCATCTCGCCGTCCTGGTGGTGGCGCTCGCCGCGCCGCCGCCCATCGGCGGCTACGCAGCCGTTGTCAACGATGCCTGGCTTGCGGAAAGAGAGGCCGACCAGAAGGCCTTGGAGGAGCGCATGCAGGAGGTGTCCGCCTTTCTGGCCGCCAGCGCGATTTCGACCGACGTCTCGGGCGAATACCAGGAAATGGCATGGGCCGACGAAGTCATCGGCCGGCGCGGTCGTTATGCCGACCTCACCGTTCTGGGCCCCGAAGGTCTTGCCTCCGGGCAACTGAAAGACAAGGTGGTCGGGGGCGCGTTGTTCCATTCTGGAAAGCCGCTCCTGCTGGTTCCGGAAGGACGCCCCGCCACCTTGAAGCCAAGACGGGTCATGGTCGCGTGGGATTCGCGGATCGAATCGTCTGACGCCGTGGCTCGGGCGCTTGGTCTGCTGGCCGCGGCCGATGAGGTTCGGCTCGTGTTGGTCGACCCTTTGGAAGGTGATATGGATCAGGGCGCGGAACCGGGTGCGGATGCCGCCACCTATCTCGCCCGCCACGGCGTCAAGGTGACGGTGGACCGATTGCCGAGCCAGGGCCGGACCGTCGAGTCGGTCCTCGCCCAGCACGCTACCGACACGGCCGCCGATCTTCTGGTCATGGGCGCATATGGCCATTCGAGGCTACGGCAGAAGATCTTCGGTGGTGTCACCAGCGCGATCATCCAGGAGCCGCCGCTTCCCGTCTTGCTGGCCCGTTGACCGGCAGAACGGACGGCCGGTCGCCGCGAAGGGAGTTGCCATTGAGCCCGGACGAGCAGGACGAAGCCTTCGCCTTTCTTTCCGATCCGGATACGCATGAAGGCGCAGCCGTCGAGACGATAGAGACCCACATCTCTTACATCTTCCTGGCGGGTCGCCATGCTTACAAGATGAAGCGCGCCGTCAAGCTGCCTTATGCCGACTTTTCGACGCCCGACCTCCGTCTCGCTACCTGTCTGAAAGAGTTTGATCTCAATTCGAGAACGGCTCCGGAACTTTATCTGGGCGTGCGTCGCATCACCCGCAAGGCGGCCGACGCGCTCGAGTTCGACGGCGACGGCGAGCTGGTCGACGCGGTCGTCGAGATGAAACGCTTCGACCAGCGGGATCTCTTCGACCGGATGGCCCAGGCAGGCACGCTCACGCCGACAATGATGACCAAAACGGCGCGCGCGATCCTCCGCTTTCACCAGGGCGTGCCGGTCGTGCATTCTGGGGGCGGCGCGGCAAACATCCAGGACGTGCTCGACGTCAACCGGGCCGGTTTCGCCACCAGCCATGTTTTCACGGAAGCGGAGGTGGAGGCTTTCGATGCCTCGTTCCGGGCTGCGCTCGCGCGCCACGCATCTCTTCTCGACCGCCGCGAGGCGGCGGGGAAGGTGCGCCGCTGCCATGGCGACCTCCATCTGCGCAACATCTGCCTTATCGGTGGGGAGCCGCGCCTGTTCGACTGCATAGAGTTCAACGACAGGATCGCCACGATTGACGTCCTTTACGATCTCGCTTTCCTGCTGATGGATCTATGGTATCGCGGCTTCCCCGAACTCGCCAATCTGGTTGCGAACCGCTACCTGGACGAGGCCGATGACGAGGACGGCTTCGTCCTCCTTCCCTTTTTCATGGCGATCCGCGCGGCCGTGCGCGCGCATGTGACGGCCACGCAGGCGGCGGAGAGCGACGAGAGTTTCGATAAGCTGGCCGGCGAAGCCAAAGCCTATTTCAAGCTCGCCTCGGCGCTTTTGATCGAGTATCCGGCCCGGCTCATCGCCATCGGCGGCCTGAGCGGCTCGGGCAAGACCACGGTCGCCGAGGCGCTGGCCGCGCATGTTGGGGCGCCGCCTGGCGCTCGCATCATCGAGAGCGACCGCATCCGCAAGGCCATGCACGGCGTGCCCGTAGAGACGCGGCTGCCGGACAAGGCATACCGCCCCGAAATGTCCGAACGCGTCTATCACGAGATGGCCTGGCGGGCGGTCCTGATCCTCTTGTCCGGAAGCTCGGTCGTGGCCGATGCAGTCTTCGATCGTCAGGCCGACCGCGAGCGCATCGAACAGGCAGCAAAGGATCGCGGCTCGCCCTTTCTCGGCATCTGGCTGGACGCGGAACCCGATATGCTCTGGCAACGGGTCGCGGAGCGCAAGGGCGGCCCCTCGGACGCGACGGTCGACATACTGTCACGGCAACTGCAGCGCGACCCGGGCGTGGTCTCGTGGCAGCGGCTGGACGCCACCCGTGAACCGGCGGAAACGGTCGCAACGATCCTTGAGCATCTGGTCGAAACGCAGCCGGGTACAATCGTCAACCGAGATCGAGCGCGGCGAGCATGAGGCCCGGCTCGTCCGGGTGATGGGTTACGGTAAAGCCGAACTCACGGCACATCTTGAGCATTGCCTTGTTCTCCTCCAGCACCATGCCCTCGATACGCACTATCTTCTCGGCTTTCGCATAGGCGAGAATCTGCTGCAGCAATTGCCAGCCTATGCCATGCCCTTGCAGGTCGGTGCGAACGAGCAGCGCGTATTCGCCCCTCGTACGATCCGGATCGCAAGACAGTCGGCCGACCGCGGCAAGAGCGCCGCTGGCCTGCTCCAGCGCCACGAACGCCATGTCGCGATCATAGTCGAGCTGCGTGAGCCGCTTCAGCATCTCGTCGGGGAAACCCTTGCGCGGTGCGAGGAAACGAAGCCTGACGTCGCCGGTTGAGACCTTGGCGAGAAAGTCAGGGTAGAGGACGATATCGGCCGGCTTGATCGGCCTTATGCGGTAGTTGGCCTCGCCGCACGAAAATTCCGTCTCCCATTCCGCCGGGTAGGGGCGGATCGCGAGTGCCGGATTCGGGCCGACTTCCTCGACTGCTTCGGGATCGATCTCGATGCGCGCATCGAGAGCTATGGCGCCCTCGGGGTCGGCGAGCAGCGGATTGATGTCCACCGATACGATGCAGGGAAAATCGACGATCATCTGGGACAGACCGTTGAGCGCCAAGGAAATCGCCTTGCGGTCCGCGGGCTTGCGGTCGCGAAAGCCGGCGAGCAGACGGCCGACGCGCGTGCGCTCGATCAGGTCGCCCGCCAGCACGTCGTCGAGCGGCGGCAGCGCCACGGACGTGTCGTTCATCACCTCGATGGCCACGCCACCCGCGCCGAACAGAATGACCGGACCGAAGATCGGGTCGCGGCTCATACCGAGGATCAGTTCCTGCGCCCCTCTCCGTACCACCATGGGCTGGACCGCAAAACCCTCGATATCGGCTTCCGGAACACTCTGGCGCACCCGATCCTCGATGGCGCGGGCGGCCTCCTCTGCCCGGTCGGCGGTTTCGATATCCACAACCACCCCGCCCACATCCGATTTGTGCGAGATCGCCTTGGAAATGAGCTTCACCACCACCTTTTCGCAGGTCTCGAGCAGCTTCGCGGTGGCGAGCTTCGCTTCCGTGGGAGACTTCGCGACGATCGTCTCCGGTACGGGGATACCATAGGCGGCGACGGCCGCCTTCCCTTCGGGCTCCGTCAGCATGCGCCTTCCTTCCGCCGCCGCCCTCCGGAAGATGGAAAGCACGGCGCTGCGGTCGCCGGCGACGTCCTCGCTGCGGTTCGATGGAACGCGCGTCAGCGCCTTCTGCGCCCTCGACCAGCCGGCGAGATAGGATAGGGCACGCGCGGCATCGGACGGTGTCGCGAAGCTTGGTATACCGGCGCCCTGAAGGATGCTGCGCGCCTCGCGCGCGGTATGCTCGCCGAGCCATGAGGTAAGGATCGGCCTACCGTCGATCCTGCCCCTCTCCGCCAATCCGGTCACGGCGGCAGCCGCATCGGCCGGCGAAGCAAGGCCGGTAGGGCAGTTCAGAACCATCACCGCATCGACGCCGGAATCCGACGCAACGGCCTCGACGGCCGCCCGGTAGCGGTCGGGCGGCGCGTCGCCGATGATATCCACGGGATTGGCATGCGACCACGTCGGCGGAAGCACCGCGTTGAGCCTTTTGATCGTGCTCGGCGCCAGTTCGGCGAGAGCTCCCGCGCCTTCCACGATTTGGTCGACCGCCAGCACGCCTGCGCCGCCGCCATTGGTGACGATGCCGATGCGGGCACTCTCCAGCGGCGGAAAGCATCCGGTGACCTCAGCCGCATCGAACAATTCCGCCAGCCCCTCGACGCGCAGAATGCCCGCCCGCGAAAGCGCCGCGTCGATTACCCTGTCCGCACCCGAAAGCGCTCCGGTGTGGGTGGCGGCCGCCTTCGCCGCCGCCTCGTGCCGGCCCGCTTTCACTGCGATCACCGGCTTGATACGGGCGGCGGCGCGTGCCGCCGACATGAACTTTCGCGGATTGGTGACGGTCTCCAGATACATGACGATCGCGCGTGCCCTGGCGTCGCCCGCCAGCATGTCCAGCCAGTCTCCGACATCGACGTCGGCCATGTCGCCGAGCGAGACGATGTGGGAGAAGCCGACGCCGTTGTCGGCCGCCCAGTCGATCAGCGAGGTGGCGATGGCGCCGGACTGCGACAGAAGCGCGATGTTGCCCGGTGCGGCCGCCATATGTGCGAAGCTGGCATTGAGCTTTGCCGGCGGCACCATCAGGCCCACCGTGTTCGGGCCGATGATGCGGAAGACATAGGGTTTCGCCGCATCGAGCATCGCCTGCCTGAGTCCGTTCCCGCGAGTCAGCCCGGCGGTGATGACGACGGCAGCCCGGCTGCCTTTGCCGCCGAGATCGGCGATGATGCCTGGCACCGTCGCGGGCGGCGTCACGATGACGCCGAGGTCGGGCGCTGCCGGCAGTTCCGCGGTGCGGTGGTAGCAGCGCTGGCCGGCGACCTGGTCATATTTCGGATTGACCGGCCATATCTGTCCCTCGAAGCCGCCAGCCACAATATTTTCCAGCACGATCCGGCCGACCGAGCCCTTGCGCGCCGAAGCCCCGAAGACGGCGAGCGACCGCGGGCGAACGGCGAATTCCAGATTGCGTATCGTCATGAAGACTCTCCAGCCTCGTCGCGGACGACGATATGATCCGGACTTCAAAGTAGACTAACGGAAAAATAGGCGAACGGACCTAGGCGGCACGCGCCAGATGCGCTGTGTTCTGCCGCCGCTCTCCCGCCCGCTCGTACCCGTCCGGGGAAATCCGCAACGCGCGCAACGCGTTCAGGATCACCGCGACGTCGATCGCCTCCTGCAGAAGCGCGCCCTGCACCGGGTTCAGGTAGCCAAGCGCAGCCGCGATCATCCCGGCCACCGACAGGCTTATGCCCGCCACCACGCTCTCCACTGCGATCCGCCGCGCCCGGCCAGCCACGTTCAGACCCGAAAGCAGTCGGCTGAGGTCGTCGACCAGCAGGACGACGTCCGCAGCCTCGGAGGAGGCGGCCGCTCCCCGCGCGCCCATCGCCACGCCGACATCGGCTGCCGCCAGTGCCGGCGCGTCATTGACGCCATCCCCGACCATCATGACCGGTCCGTTCTTGCGCTCGCTCAAGACCAGCAGGACCTTCTGGTCCGGCGTCAGTTCAGCCCGGATTCCGTCGAGGCCGAGGCCCTCGGCCACCGCCTGGGCGACGGTGAGGCGATCGCCCGTTGCGAGCAGTATCCGTCGAATCCCGTGGCGGCGAACGCCTGCAAGGAATCCGGCGGTCTCCGAGCGCAATGAATCGGCGAGAACCAGATTGCCGGCGAGTTGGCCGTCCACAGCGACGGCGACAGCGGCCGAGCCTGCTTGCGATTCCCGGCGCGGAGCGGGCGACCCTCCCGTCCGGCGCCTCACGAACTCCTTTCCGCCCACGACCACGGAATGTCCGCCAACGCGCGCTGCGATCCCTTCCCCCGAAACTTCCTCGATCTCCGTGGGTACGGGCAGAAGCATACCTTTCACCCGCGCCGCGGCGACGATCGCCTGCGCCATGGGATGCTTCGACGCCTGGTCGGCGGCAGCGGCAAGATAGAGGACTTTCTCTTGCGGTAACGCTGCGAAGGTCTCGATAGCCACGATTCTTGGGCGTCCATCGGTCAGCGTCCCGGTCTTGTCCAGGATCAGTGTTCGAGCCCGCACAAGCGCTTCGAGTGGCTTGGCGCCCTTGATCAGCACGCCGAAATGCGCCGCACGCGACAGTCCGGCGACAAACGCCACCGGGACCGCCAGGATGAGCGGGCAGGGGGTGGCAACTACCAGCACGGCAACCGCACGGACGGGATCGCCCGCCATCCACCACGCCGCCGTCGCAAGTGCGATCGTGACGAGCAGGAAGAGCAACGAATAGCGGTCCGCCAGCCGCGACATCGGTGCCTTGGAGCGTTGCGCATCCTCTACAAGGCGCACGATACCGGCATACGTACTCTCAGAGGCACGGCGGCTGGCTCGCAGGTCGAAGGCCTCACCCGCATTGGTCGAGCCGCTCATAACCTCCTGTCCCCGCATGAGCCTGACCGGCATCGATTCTCCGGTCAGCGCCGATTGGTCCAGCACCGCCCGCTCGCCCTCGACGCTTCCATCGACCGGAGCGACGTCTCCCTGCCGGATCAGGAGCAGGTCGCCGGGCGCGATTTCGTCCAAGGGGACCTCCTCGAGCGCGCCATCGTGGTGGCGGGTGGCGGTGCGCGGGACGCGCGCCAGAAGGTCATGCATTTCGCGCCGGGCGCGCCCCTCGGCAAAGCTTTCCAGAAACGTGCCGCCGGAATACATCAACGCCACAACGGCGGCGGCAAGCGTTTCGCCGAAGACAAGCGCGCTCGACATGGACAGTGCCGCCACGACGTCCAGGCCAACCTCGCCCCTGTGAAGGCTTCGGACAATTTCGACGACCAGAGCCGCGAGGACGGGAATGACGCCGCCGGTCCAGGCCATTCGCGCAAGATCGGGCTTCCCCGCAAGGTATAGGCCCATTCCTGCCGCCAGTCCCGCAAGGGCAATAGCCAGAAGCGCCATCTCGGACCGGGAGGCGGTGGTAGGGGTCATTGCGGCGTCGGCGGGAAATGCAGGCATCCTCGACAACTTCAGTGCGAAATCAGGACCGGAAGGCGCAGGTCTCGCAGAACACCCTCCGTAGCGCCGCCAAGAATAAAATCGCGCACTCTCGTGTGGCCGTATCCGCCCATCACCAAAAGGCTGGCGCCGCTTCGGATGGCGCTTTCCTGCAGGGTAGCCGCGATGTCTCCCCCGTCATTGAGGGTGGGAAACGAGTCGGCACAAAGGCCGCGTTGTTGCAGGCTCCTGGCGAGGCGCGCGCCGGGATTTTCCTCCCCAAGCTCCTTCTCGTCGGTTACCGTGATCACCGAGATTCGCGGCGCGCGCTTCAGCAGCTCTGCCGCATCCGCCACGGCCCTTGCGGCGACGCGGCTTCCATCCCAAGCGACCGCCACATGATCGAAAGGAGCCGGCTTCACCGATCCGGGAAGCAGGATCGCGGGGCGCCCGGAGCCGAAGATGATATCTTCGGTCAATTTATGAAAGCCTTGGCCGGCTGCTTCCCAACCGATCAGGCTGCAGTCGAAATAACGCGCCCGCTTCGCCGCGAGGCCGCCCATTGGCCCAAGAGGGGTATCCAACCGATCTGCGACAAGCTTGACGCCGGCGAGCTTGGCCTGGTCCGCCGCGGTGCGGAGGATCTCTTCGCCCTGGTCGCGACTGCACGAATTCGCCTGCCGTATCAGTTCGGGCGTTGTGAGAAGAAGTCTTGAAAAGGGCGTGGACAGCGCAGGCAGTTGTACGTTGATCGCCAGGGCATGCACTTCCATGCCGAGCCGCGCCGCTACGACCACGGCATTCGTCACGACTCGCGGCAAAACCGGGTCGGGATAAGACACAAGCGGAAGAAAGGCCTGGAGAATCACGTTGAGTTCTCAGATCGGAGTTCCGGGACGACGACATTGAAGTGCCGACCGCATCCGGTTTCCTTGACCCGGATCAATTGCCCTCTGGCTGCATGGCGGGTCAGGAAAGGAAGCGGTTGTCCGTCGGCGGGCGTCCTCCGGGACCCCTTGTTTGATCCACATCAACGCGACACGGGGAGAATTGCCTAAGACCCGCAGCTGTACTTTTGTCTGAGGGGGAAGCATGCCTGACTTGTCTGGCCTGATCTACGGCTTCGGGAACGCGACAAGGAGGACCCGCAACCGACGCCGCCAACAGCCGATGTTCAAGCCTGCGGCCGGTTTGGCATTGGCGCTGGCCATTGCTTTCCCGGCGACGGCCGGCTCCCGTATTTCGCGCGGCGAAGCCTTGGTCAGAGCCAATTGCGCGCGCTGCCATGCCGTCGGGCGCACCGACCAAAGCCACCACCCGGATGCACCGCCGTTCAGGACGTTGTCGCAGCGCTATCCGCTTCGGGATTTGGAAGAGGCCCTCGCCGAGGGCATCTCCACCGGCCATCCCGACATGCCGGAATTTGTTGCCGACCCAGACCAGATAGAAGCGATGCTCGCATATATCGGGAGCCTGAAGCGAAAATGAATGTGAAGAGCAGGCATCTTGGTCCTCACGGAATCGGGTGCGGGAGAAGACGCAGCGCAGGAATCCTGGCGTACCGCTGGCGGATGGGTTCTCTGGAGGTGCTTTTAGGGCATCCGGGCGGGCCGGCCTGGAACCGCCGCGATGAAGGTGCCTGGTCTATTCTGAAAGGCGAACATGATGCAGGCGATGACCCGGAGGCTGCGGCGCGACGCAGGTTCACGGAAGCGACTGGATGGCGGGTAACCGGCCCGATCGAGCCGCTTGGCGAAATCAGGCAGCCGCTTGGAAAGATCATCACGGCCTATTCCGCCGATGCGGATTTCGATCCGGCAACGCTCCTCAGCAAGACCTTCGAGTTGGAATGGCCGCCAGGCAGCGGCCGAATGCGGCCGTTTCCCGAAACTGATTGCGTGCAATGGTTCACCTTGGCGGAGGCTGAATCAAAGATCGTCCCCGGCCAGGCTGAATTCCTTCATCGGCTGGCGGATTGCCTGCGGCGGAAGCAGATGGACCCACAGCCGCCCGATTCTGTTGCCGCTGCATCTGTGCCGAGGTCGGAATCTCCGTCTGAGCCAACCACGATGGGCCACACGATTGCCGCGGCCGGCGCGCGCCGCTCCGGAAAATAATCAAGAGCGACCGCTGAAGAGGCGTGAAAAGCGGTGAAACGGAGACGGCTTGAGGAACGGCAAGACCGTTTGCTGCCGGAGAATGCCGGCCGTTCGCCGAACCACGGCTCTTCCAATCGTGCCAGTAGAGATCATCCTGGAAGACGGCTGCTACGGCATCGAGATGCCCTGCGCCTCATTTCTCGTTCACGGCACGTTATGCCGGATGACGCCGTTCCGGGCCGGCATTCCAAATGTGCCCGATTTTCTGGTTTGACGCTGATCAAGGCAATGGGGAAACCGTCCTGCATTGTTGGGGCAAAGGAGAAACCGGCATGCCTGAAGCAAAAGATCTGACCCCGAACTTCCGACACGTAAGGCTGCTTCTCGCGCGTGCAAAAGGACATCCTGCCGGCGAACCCCACGAGGGCTACGACCTTCTCGTGCCGCTCGACAAGGACGGGCGGCTCGACGCCGATACGTGGAGAAAGAAGCAGTCGGTCTGCCGCGTCCGCCGCTTCACCGATGATGGCGGAGCCAAGATTGGCCGCCTGAGGCGCAAGCCCGGCGGACAATGGTATTTCGACTACGAACCCGGTGAAAGCGACGACGAGATCGGCTTCCGCTTCGGAGAGGAGCGTTTCACCATCGGCGAATATGTATCGGTCGGGCATGCGCAGGCAATGCGCACCTACCAGGTGGCGCGCGTCGAGAAACCCTGATCGTTCCAGCCTGATAAGCAGGTTGCGCAAAAACGGGAGAGGGAAATGTATGAGCATATTCTGATCGCGACCGATGGTTCCGAGCTGGCGGCCAAAGGCGTGCGGCATGGCCTGGCGCTTGCCGGCCCGCTGGGCGCCAGGGTGACGGTCCTGACCGTCAGCGAACCCTTGCAGTTGCAGGCGGCCAAACAAGCCGTTGCCGCCGGAGTCGACGACCCGGTGGCACGCTACGACCAGCAGATCGATGATGACATGAAGGACCGGTTCGAACCGATCGAAAGACAGGCCGCGGAGCGCCGTATTCAAATCGACCTCCTTCACGAAATCGACCAATCACCCGCCCAGGCGATCCTCAGGACGGCACGGCTGAAGGGCTGCGACCTGATCGTCATGACATCCCACGGCCGCCATGGCGCTGCGAGGCTGCTACTCGGCAGCCAAACCGCTGCGGTGCTGGCGCATACGACGGTACCGGTGCTGGTGGTCCGCTGATCCCGACGCCCACGCATCGTGACCGTTGGAACCGGCTCCGGCCCGTCGGTGCGGAGCGCTCCCGCGGCCGGCCTGCCTATTCCCTGGAAAGCGCGGCTGCGATCACCTCAACCGTGTGACCCGTCAGATCCTTTGCCAATTCGCCGATGAGCCTCGAACGGACCTCGTGGTGATAGTGCCGGCGCATTTCGCCTAACGTGCGAGGATCGGCGACGACGTAAAGCGCGCCGATGCGACCTTCGAGCACCTGTCTATTGAGATAGCCGGCGGCCGCGGCGGCGAAATCGTCCTCTTCGAGCCGTGCGGCGTCCGGATTGGCCGGAATACTTCTGTGGCGCATTCCCGATCCCTGATTGGTGGCCGCGATTTCCGGAAGCTCCAGTGGGATGAGCCTTATATTCGGCTCCATCCCCTTGTTGCGGAACAGGCGCAGCTTTTCGCCATCGGCGACGGCCACGGTCGCGTCATTCGGCAGGATCATCTGAACTCTCCTTTTCATAGGAACCCTACGGTGCCTTGCCGCGCCGCCGTGTGCCTTGACCGGGGTCAAGGGCATCTCGCTCCGTGCTGGCTCGCGCGACTATGCCATCGGCAAGCGGCGCTTCGCTGACATCGGCTGCCGCGCAGTCGCACAGTTTGGGCTTCAGGCAATGCGATGCACGGGGCGGCTTACCTTCGGCGTCTAGGCCGCCGTCAGGGCGTGGGGAGCGGAACGACCTGTTCGGCGGGCGCCTCGCGCACGGTGCGCAGCTCGTACCAGAGGGCGTTGAGAATGCCGACGGTAGCGGCGAGGCCGAGGCCCAGAACCCAGGAAAAATACCACATGGTCGTGTGTCCTTCTCAGTACGCCGACGTGCCGGCCTTCTTGACGCTGTTTTCGCTGACCTTGCCCCACAGCACACTGTAGACCCAGGCGGTATAGGCGAGGATCAGCGGCATGAAGATCACGGTCGCGACCAGCATGGTGCGCAGCGTGGCACGGCTGGAAGACGCGTCGAACACGGCCAGCGACTGGCCAGGATTGCTGCTCGAGGGCAGCAGGATCGGGAACATGGCGACGCCGACGGTCGTCACGATCATGGCCACGCCGAGCTTCGATGCGAGGAAGGTGAACCCCTCGCGACCGGATCGGAAGCCGATGGCTGCAAGGATTGGCGCGACGACGCCGATCAGCGGCACAAGCCACAGGACCGGATGCGCGTGGAAGTTGGCGAGCCAGGCGCCGCCGTCAGCGACCACGGTCTTGCCGAGCGGGTTCGACGGCCCGTCCCACACGATCGGCGAGGTGACGCGGTAGCCGCCGAGCAGGCCGGTCCACACCAGTACACCGCCGCCGGCGAACAGCACCGCGGTGACGACGGCGGCCCGTGAACCGATCGCCTTGGCGCGCTGCGAGACGGCGCCGTCGGCCTTGAAGGCGAGCCAGGCCGCGCCGTGCATGGCCAGCATCGCCAGCGACACGAGACCGCAATAAAGCGCCAGCGGATTGAGCAGGCCGAACAGGTTGCCTTCGTAGATCGGGCGCAGATCGTCGGTGAAATGGAAGGGGACGCCCTGCAGGGTGTTGCCCACGGCCACGCCGAAGATCAGCGCCGGCACCGCACCGCCGATGAAGAGCGCCCAGTCCCAGCGTGTACGCCAGGCGGGATCCGGCCTTTTCGAGCGGTACTTGAAACCGACCGGGCGCAGGATGAGCGCCGCCAATACCAGGAACATGGCAAGATAGAAGCCAGAGAAGGAAAGGGCATAGAGCGCTGGCCACGCGGCGAAGATCGCGCCGCCGCCAAGGATGAACCACACCTGGTTGCCCTCCCATACAGGGCCGACCGTATTGATGACGACGCGGCGTTCGGCGTCCGTCCTGGCCGCGAAGGGCAGCAGGGCGCCGACGCCCATGTCGAAGCCGTCGGTGACCGCGAAGCCCACCAGCAGCACGCCGAGCAGCAGCCACCAGACGATGCGAAGCGTTTGGTAGTCGAACAGGAAATCGATCATGATCTTTTGCCTTCGCGTTTCATTCGGCCGGCTGAAGGGCCGGGTCGGTGCTGCCGGATGTGCCCGGACGCAGCGTTTCGATAACGCCGGCGATCTCTGGGCCCTTGCGGATCGCGGCAAGCATCAGCCTCACCTCGATGACCGCCAGCACGCCGTAGAGCAGGGTGAAGCCGGCGATGGTGAGGATCAGGTTGAATACGCCGAGTTCCGACGTGGCGAGGAATGTGGGCAGCACGCCGTCGATGATCCACGGCTGTCGTCCGAACTCGGCGACGAACCAGCCCAGTTCGACGGCGATCCAAGGCAACGGCATGACCAGAACCGCAATGCGCAGCAACCAGCCCGGCGCCTCTTCCTCGCGCGCAGTGTGCCATAGCGACAGTCCGAACACGGCAAGAAGAATGAAGGCGCACAGTACCATCAGGCGGAAGGAGAAAAACAGCCACGGCACCCCGGGCACCGTCGACCAGGCAGCGTCCTTGACCTGCTGGTCGGTGGCCTGCCGCGGGTCTTCGATGAAGCGCTTCAAAAGCAGCGCATAGCCGAGATCCTTCGAGGTTGCCTCGAAAGTCGCACGCGCTGCGGTATTGCTGCGGTCGGCCTTCAGCTTCTCCAGCGCGTCATAGGCGTTGAGGCCGTTGCGGATTCGCTCCTCGGCATGCGCCACCAGCTGGTCGATGCCGGGAATCTGCTTGTCGAAGGAGCGCGTGCCGATAATCCCCATCACCCATGGGATGCGGATGGCGAAATGCGTCTCGTGGTCCCTCGGGCTCGGAATGCCGATCGCTGTAAAGGACGCCGGCGCGGGCTCGGTTTCCCACATCGCCTCGATCGCCGCGAGCTTCATCTTCTGGTTGTCGGTCAGCGCGTAGCCGCTCTCGTCGCCAAGCACGATCACGGAAAGAGCAGAGGCGACGCCGAAGGCGGACGCAATGACGAAAGAACGCTTGGCCAGTTCGACATGGCGTCGGCGCAGCAGATACCAGGCCGAGACGCCGAGGACGAACGCCGTCGCGCAGACATAGCCGGCCGACACCGTGTGCACGAATTTCGCCTGGGCAACCGGGTTGAACAGCACCGCCATGAAGTCGGTGACTTCCATGCGCATCGTATCGACATTGAAGGATGCACCCACCGGGTTCTGCATCCAGCCATTGGCGATCAGGATCCACAGCGCCGAGAAATTGGTGCCAAGCGCCATCAGCCAGGTCACGATCATGTGCGCCCGCGCCGAAAGACGGTCCCAGCCGAAGAAGAACAGGCCCACGAAGGTGGCCTCGAGGAAGAACGCCATCAACCCTTCGATGGCCAGCGGCGCCCCGAAGATATCGCCGACATAGTGCGAGTAATAAGCCCAGTTCATGCCGAACTGGAATTCCATAGTGATGCCGGTGGCGACGCCGAGGGCGAAATTGATCCCGAACAGCACGCCCCAGAATTTTGTCATGTCGCGCCAGATGGTACGACGGGTCATGACATAGACGGTTTCCATCATCGCCACGAGAATGGAGAGGCCCAGCGTCAAGGGCACAAACAGGAAGTGATAGAGCGCCGTAAGTGCGAACTGGAGTCGCGAGAGATCGACGAGAAGCGGGTCGAACATGGAGGCATCCTTTCTGAGCGATGCCTTTTAGCGGCGCCGGGCGACCCGCGAATTGATCCCGATCAACCCGTATCGTCCCACGGCGTGCCACAGCGAGCGGATGCACAAGAGGCCCATATCCGGTTCGCTCCCGCCAGTCCGTGCCTTTGACGTACTCGGCATGGCCCGGCGCGCGGGCGAGCGCTATTTGCGCGTTCTGCTTGCGGCGCAGCTCCTGCGCACCGGCCTTCGGCTGGGCTTTTCCGCCATGACCGCCGTGATGGTCGGAAAGCTGGTTATGGACCAGGCCGTGGCGCCTTGGCTTCCTGTCGCCGCCCTCGTCCTGCTTGCCCTGGTCTCCATTGCCGGGCTGCTTGCCGATAGGGGGCTCGCCCATGGCGAAGCCGCGGTTTCCGCCGCCGTGCGCGAGGCTGCGGCGGATCGGCTCGACGCCATGTCTGCCCGCCAGCTGCAGTCGTTGTCCATCGGCACTGCGGTCGTAGCCCTGCAGCGGCACCCTGAAGCGGTAGCGTCTCTTGTGCTAGGACATCGCGCCGCGACCGCCATGATGACGATGGGTCCGCTATCGGCGGCCGCCGCGCTGTTTGTCGTCTCGTGGCAGGCGGCAGCGCTGGTCATCGGGCTGACACCGGTGATGATCGTCTTCTTTGCGCTGGTTGGCGGCGAGATCCGCCGCCGCGCGGACCAGCAGGAGCGTTCGTTCGGACGACTGGCGGGTCAGTTCGCCGACCGCATCCGCACCCTGCCCACCATCCTGGCAAATCACGCGCTGGCGGTGGAGGAAGACAAGCTGGAGGGCAGGCTGAAGGTCTACGCCACCAAGACGATGGGCGTCCTCTCCATCGCTTTCGTCAACGCGGGCATCATCGATTTCTTCGCCTCGCTGTCGATTGCCATGCTCGCGGTCTTCCTCGGCCTCGGCCATCTCAAGCTGATGATGATCCCCGGCTTTTCCAATCTGGAACTGTGGCAGAGCCTGTTCATCCTGATGATAGCGCCGGACTATTTCGCGCCGTTCCGGCGGTTCTCCGAGCAGTATCACGCCAAGGCGGAAGGCATTGCCGCCGTCGCGGGGCTTGACCGGCTGCTCGAAACGGACGAGGGGCAGGGCCCCGCGCTGGCATTGCCTGACTGCATACTGCCGTGTCGCGGTCTGGTGGCGATCACCGGCCCGAGCGGATCGGGTAAGTCGACATTGCTGCGCCGCATCGCCGGCGTCGAGCCCGGCGATAGGCCCGTTGCTGGCCCGACCGACCGGGCCGATATCACTTGGGTCTCGACAGACAGCTATGTTCCCGTCGGCGACCTGGGGCAAGCCATCGCCTGGAATATCGGAGGCGCCGACCCGGACGCCGTGTCGCCGGAGACGATAGCGAAGGCCGCCGACAGCGTAAGCCTGCTGGACGATGCGCTGCTGCCGGACGGTCTGCGCACGAAGCTGGAAAACGGCGCGGCCGATCTCTCGGGCGGGCAGCGGCTGCGCATCTCCGTCGCGCGTGCCCTGGTAGCCGGCCGCACCGTGCTCGCCGACGAGCCGACCGCCAAGCTGGACAGGGACACGGCCGAAGCCGTGCGCCGCGCATTGATCCGAATGGCGCAAACGCATCTGGTCATCGTGGCGACCCACGACAGGGACCTCGCTTCCGCCGCCCATCTGGCCATCGATCTGACTGGGACCGCGAAGAGGGAGGCGGCATGACCGCGAAGGCGACATCGACCCGGCGGCTGTGGCGCTGGACTGCGACATTGGCCTGCACGACGCTGTTGTGCGGGCTGCTGCTGGGGGGCGTCTCCGCGTGGTTTCTCGGATCGGTGGCGATTGCCGGGCTCTCGGCTGCCGCACTGACCTTCAACTTCCACATTCCCGCAGCCCTCGTCAGGCTGTTCGCGATTGGACGCACGGCGGCGCGCTACGGCGAGCGGGTGGTCGGCCACAAGGCGGCGCTGAACGATCAGGTGGCGCACCGCCTCAGCCTGTTCTCGGCGATGGCCGCAGCCCCTTCGGTGCGCCGGGCGGGCTGGCAGTTCGGCAACCAGGACCGGCTGGCCGATTACCTCGACGATGTCGAAGACGTGGACTATGCGCGCCTGCGCGCTGTGCTCCCCGCGCTCACGCTCGGCTTCGGCTTCCTGGTGCTTGTCGGGGCGATGGCGGTGGTGGCGCCCCTTGGGCTTCCGGTGGTTTTCATCGGCTCATTGGCCGCTCTCTGGTCAGGCACTCGGATGCACAAGGCTGGCGCAACGGCATGGGAGTCCGTCCGGTCGCAGCGGCGTGGGGGTGCCGACCGGCTGGGCGCGGCGATGACGTCGGTCGTTGCCTTGAAGGCCGAGCGGGCATGGAATGTCGAAAGCAGGGCCGCCTTCGCTCTCCTCGCGCAGGCTGACAATGACGTTCTGGCTT
>JBQCFA010000209.1:0-18580 GCA_051959695.1 Rhizobiaceae bacterium | reverse complement strand
CATGATCGCTGCATCCTTCCTCATCAAAGACCTGATGATCGACTGGCGCGTCGGCGAAAAATGGTTCTGGGACACGCTGGTCGATGCGGATGCAGCCAACAACCCGGCAAGCTGGCAATGGGTGGCCGGCTCTGGCGCGGACGCAGCGCCCTATTTCCGCATCTTCAACCCGGTTCTGCAGGGCGAGAAGTTTGATCCGCATGGCGACTATGTCCGCCACTACGTTCCCGAGATCGCCGCCCTGCCGGACCGCTACGTCCATCGGCCGTGGGAAGCACCGGCTTCCCTGCTGAAGGAGAATGATATCGAACTGGGCAGAACCTATCCGAAGCCGATCGTCGATCACGGTGCTGCGCGCGACCGGGCGTTGGCCGTCTACAGGTCGGTCAAGGAGAAAGCCGGGCGCGCTCAGGAAAACGGAAACGCACAATGACCCGTAATGCCGTCGCTTACGCCATCACGCTCATCATTTTCCTTGCCATTGACGCGGTATGGTTGACCACCATGTCGCAGCGTCTCTACCGAACCTATCTGGCCGACGTGATGGCGCAGAACGTCAATCCGGTTCCGGCGGTGCTGTTCTACCTCGTCTATGTCGCCGGCATCATCGTGTTCGCCACGACGCCGGCCTTCTCGACCGGGAAGTGGGCGACAGCCGCTATCTTCGGAGCCCTGTTCGGCTTCTTCGCCTACGCTACGTATGATCTCACCAACAATGCCACGATCAAGGGGTGGCCCGCCATCATCACGGTCGCCGATATCGTCTGGGGCTCGTTGCTCACCGGCATCGCGGCGGCACTCGGTTTCCTGGCGACGCGCTATTTCTTTCCGGAAGGCTGACCTTTGGCTGCAGGTGCGATCGAACCGGACATGATGAGCCCGATGAAAATGACCAGCGCGGCCGCACTCAGCGCATTCAGCCCGACCATGCCGGCATTGTCCGCGGCGCTGTATCCTGCCAGGGGCGAGCCGTAGAGGCGATGCGGGATGAAGTAGGCCGCAGCCGTCAACGCGACAACGCCTAGCCCGTATCGCCGTTCGGAAGGTCTGAACAGCAATGCTCCGATCAGCGCGCAGGGGACTAGGAAGATACCCACCCCGGATGCGACGCCGAACGCCTTGGTGCTGACAATGCCGTTGGCGATGCCCGTCAGCGGTAGCAGGAGGCGGGCTGCAATCGGATGGCGTCTGGCAACGGCAGGTACGGTAAGAAAAAAGGGCGTGGAGAGAAACGTCAGAAACGACGGCGCGATCTTGTCGGCGCCGACAGTCCACCAGAGATAGAGCGGATAGAACGGCTGGTTCCACGCCACGACCAGCGCGATCCAGTTTGCGGCTTCTGTCATGGGGTCGTCATGCGCGGCCCAGGCGGTGATCCGGCGCCAGAGGCGGGCAAGGCTTGTCATTCGCCAAGCGGCGGCCGCAGCAGATAGTGGCTGACGCCCCATTCCTCGCCGCCGGCATGGCCGAACAGACCTTCCGTCGCCAGATAGAACAGACGCCAGCGCCGCCGCCAGAGCGCCGCGTCCCTTCCATAAACTTCCTGGAGAAGAGTATCGATCCTGTCGCGGTTGGCGTCAAAGCGGGCCAGCCAGTCGCGCGCGGTGCGGGCATAGTGCCGCCCGTTCCAGCGCCAGTCGCGTTCGATCGTGAAACAGTCGGGGAAACGGCCGATCAGCCCGTGGCTCGGCATGATCCCGCCGGTGAAGAAATGCTGCGCGATCCAGTCGGCGTCGTCGCGATGGTCGAAGCGGTAAGGGTTATGCCGATGGCTGAAGACATGGACGAAAAGCCGGCCTTCTGGGTGCAGCCATGTCCGGACGCGCGCCAACAGGTCGCGCCAGTTTGCCATGTGCTCAAACATCTCCACCGAGACGACGCGATCGAAGCGTCCCTTGGGAACGAATTCGTTCATGTCGGCGGTGACCACCTCGACATTGGCAAATCCGCGAGCCGCCGCCTCCTTTTCGATGTGCAGCCGCTGCGGGGTGGAGTTCGAAACCGCAACGATGCGGGCAGACGGAAAGCGCTCGGCCATGAACAGCGTCAGCGATCCCCATCCGCAACCGAGTTCGAGAATGGTCTGCCCATTCTTCAGCGCCGCATGCTCGACGGTCTGCTCCAGAGCGGCGATCTCGGCCTGCGCCAGCGTCTCGTTTCCAGTACTGTAGAGACAGCACGAATATTTGCGGCGCGGCCCGAGGGTCAGCTCAAAGAACTCTGGCGGAAGCTCGTAGTGCTGCTCGTTCGCGGCATCGGCATGTTCCGCGATGGGGTGGTTCGCCATTTCGCCGGCAAACCGCTCCTCGTCCTCCGCCGAGGCTCCTGCCAACCGGCGACGCGTGCGCCCGACAAGGTATTCTATGCCGTGGCGCGTGGCGATATCCGGCAGCGGCGCGCGTTCGACGACGCGAATAACGGACGAAATCATGGTCATGGTCATCTCCCTTTCATGGCGGCTGCCGGCTTGGGCGGCCCAGGCCAGAAGGCGTTGACGCGCGCCTGATAGCGGCGGAAGCGCTCGCCGCGCGAGCGCAGCATGTGCGCCTCGAGCGGCGGGATGCCGGAGACATGAACGAGCAGCCAGTACATCAGCGCGGGTCCTGCAAGTGCTGCCCAGCCCCATGGATAAGCCGGATCGACCGCGATCACCGCATAGGCAAGCCAGCCGACCCATTCGAAGAAGTAGTTCGGATGGCGCGACACGCCCCACAGTCCCACGTCGCAGACCTTGCCGTTGTTGGCCTTGTTCGCCCGGAAGGCGTTCAACTGTCGGTCGGCCAGCGCTTCGCTGGCAATCGCCGCTACAACGAGCAGGATCCCGATCCAGTCGCCGGGGCTGAAAGACGGAGCGGGATTGTGGGCCGCCGCCATGATTGACAGCACAAGCACCAGCGCTGCCGCCGCCTGGATCTGCAGGAACCAGAACAGACGGTTGCGGAAATCGCTTCCCCATTCCCTCCTCAATTGCGCATAGCGCGGATCGTCCCCGCCGCGGGCCGTCCTGAGGGCGATGTGGATGCCTAGCCGCAGAGACCAGATCAGTACGAGACAAGCCACGAGGAATTGGCGCGTGGTCGGTTCGTTGCTGGCGGTGACCAGCGCCGCAGCAGCGCCGCCGAGCCCAACCGCGAATGACCAGATGGCATCGATCCAGCCAGAGCGCCCGGTGCTGAGCGCGATCTGCCAGGCTATGGCCATCGCGAGCGACAAGGCGGCGGCAAGGGAAATGAGGAAGGGGATCATCATGCCGCGACATCCCTTTTTGCCGTGACCTGCCCCGCGAAAGCGGTGACGTCGCGCAACACCGGCCCCAGGAAGCGGAGAGCGGGCGACAGGGCACCGATCAGCGTGCGGTGGTTCAGGTGCGCATAGGTCTTGAGAACTACCTGGCCGCCGACGCCGCGGAGGCGCTGGGTAAGCCGCTCACTGTTGCCGGGATCGACGGTGCGGTCGCGAAGACCGGTTGCGAGAAAACACGGCGGGGTGCCTGCCTGCACGAAATTGATCGGCTGTGTCGCCGGGAGCCTTTCCTCGGGGCCGAATATCCGCTTCAGCGTGTCGCTGTGCAGCGGCAGGAAATCGTAGGGACCGGCAAGCCCGGCGAATCCGCAAAGCGCTGCGACCTCGCCCGCTCCCGCCCGTGCCAGCCAGCGACGGTCCAGGGTCAGCATGGCCGCCAGATGAGCGCCCGCCGAATGGCCCATCACGACGACGCGCGAGGGATCGCCGCCGTTTCGGGCAATGTTGCGACGGGTCCAGTTGACAGCCTCGGCTGCATCCTCGATGAAGGCCGGAAAGCGCACCTCGGGGTAGACGCGATAGTCGGGGACGACCGTCGTGAAGCCGCGTTCGGCAAGTGCGGCTCCGACGAAAGCGTAGTCGGACCTTTCACCTTCCTCCCAGGATCCGCCATAGAAGAACACGATGACGGGCGCGGCCTCGCCTGCCGGCGCATGATAGATATCGAGCCGTTTGCGGGGATGCGCGCCGTAGGAGCAATCGCGTGTGACAGCCCCGGCCCCACGTCGCACCAGCATGTTGAGAAGATCGAGGGCGGTAGGCAGAATCGCCATTCACATATCGCTCAACCGCCGATCAGCGGCT
The DNA here is from genome assembly GCA_051959695.1 of Rhizobiaceae bacterium. Taxonomy (GTDB): domain Bacteria; phylum Pseudomonadota; class Alphaproteobacteria; order Rhizobiales; family Rhizobiaceae; genus Mesorhizobium_L. The sequence continues at coordinate 14,473 of JBQCFA010000209.1, read as the reverse complement.
GGATCAGTCGGCCGAAGACGCCGCGCAGACGCATATGGCCTTCCAGCGCGGCAATGCAGACGCACTCCCCATCCTTGTCCACGACAGGCTGGTGCTGCACCTCGTCATCCGCCTCGTCCATATCGCCGGGGCCGAAACGGCCTCGCTCATCGCAGAACGAGCCCTTCAGCACCTGGGTGTATTCGAAGCCGTCATGCGTGTGATCCGGCAATTTCCTGCCGGCGGCGACCTTTAGCAGCATGACGTTGGAAGAGACATCGCCGGGAACGGTGACACGGCTCCAGCGAACGCCGGGGCCGATCCATCGCCATGGCCCCACGCCGCATCCGTCAAGCGCTTCCGGCAGGCGAATCCCAAGATCGGCACGATTCGGCGCAGGAAAGCTGGAGCCGCTACCGTCGTTCCCATCGCCCGCATCGATCCTTGCCATCACCCGATCGAGCGCGGCGTCGTCCATCGGCGCCGGCTCCGCCGTCTCAAGCAGCACGCCTGCGATCGCCTCGAACTCGACCACGCGCTCCGCGCAGGCAGGGCAGCCGCCAATATGAACCGCCACGACAAGCCGAGGGCCAGGTTCCAGCGAGCCGCTGGCATAGCGGAACAAGGTCTCGTCACTTGGATGATGCTTGATCATTTGACGTTTTCCAGGATCTGACGAAGATGGCCGAAGGCCAGTCGAATCCGTGATTTCACCGTACCCAAAGGAATGCCGAGTTCCCGTGCGATGTTGGATTGCGGTTTGTCGCCGAAGAAGGATAGCCGCAGAATCTGTGCCTGTTCCTCCGAGAGCATCGTCAGCGCCCTTCTCACCCGCTCATCGCGCTCATTTGCTAGTACCAGAGCCTCTCCGGAGACGGGGCCGTCTGGCTCGTCCGAAGGGTCGAAGGCATTCGAGATCGCCGTAAGGCGTTGCTCGCGTCTAAGCCGGTCGATCTTCACGTTGCGGGCGATGGTGAAGATCCACGTCGATACGGCGGCGCGGCCGGGATCGAAATAGCGTGCCTTCTTCCAGACCAGAAGCATCGTTTCCTGTGCGATGTCCTCCGCCGCGGACGTCGTTACGCCGGATCGCAGCATGAATGCTTTTAGCCGAGGCGCGTAGAAGGCAAACAGACTGCCGAACGCAGCACGGTCGCGATCGAGAGCGACCGCCGCCAGCAGCCTTGCGCTTTCCTGTGCCGACAGCCCGGAGCCTTGGCCACGTGTGGTCATCGAGCGTCCGACCTGCCGGGGATCGAAGACAAGCAGGACCGTCCCGGCAATGAAATGATGTCCCGAAGCATTCATAGGTCCTGTTACGCGCGGCCGCTTCATTCGGATCACCGCGACGTGGCGATCCCAGTGATCCGCAAGGCGCCCTGCCACGTAGAAATCGAGACTAAGAGAGGCGGCGAGCCTCTGCCACCGGAAACTGCCCCAGGGAGTTGGAGGAGACCATGCCGGAAGACGATGGGCTTCGCAATCTGAACCGCCCCCTGCGGATTGCGGTCGTCGGCAGTGGCATCTCGGGACTTTCTGCCGCCTGGCTGCTTTCCACCCGCCATGATGTCAGCCTGTTCGAAGTCAACGACCGGCTCGGTGGCCACAGCAACACCAGACAGGCCCACGGCGTTCCAGTCGATACCGGCTTCATCGTTTACAACGAGGTGACCTACCCAAACCTCACCGCCCTCTTCAGACATATCGGAGTTCCTACCAAGCCTTCCGAAATGTCGTTCGCCGTCTCGCTGGACGGAGGCCGGCTCGAGTATTCGGGAACCGGCCTTGGCGGGCTGCTGGCACAGCCGGCGAACATGGCGCGGCCGCGCTTTTGGCGGATGCTGGGGGAATTGTTGCGTTTCTATCGTGAGGCGCCGTACGACGTTTCGCGGGTCGGCGAGGCAAGCCTTGCCGAATATCTCGACGCGAAAGGATATGGAAACGCGTTCCGCGACGATCACCTTTATCCGATGGCTGCCGCGATCTGGTCCACTCCGGCTGCCGAGGTAGGCAACTATCCGGCCGCTGCCTTCATCCGCTTCTGCGAAAATCACGGACTCCTGAAACTCGCCGGCCGACCGGCATGGCGCACGGTGGACGGCGGCAGCCGGGAGTATGTCGGGCGCCTCATCGGCCGATTTTCAGGGCAGACCTTCCTCGGCCAAGGCATTCGATCCATCGCCCGCGACGCAGAAGGCGTCCGGCTGACCGATGCCGAAGGCGTGGCACGGCGCTTCGACCACATCGTCATCGCGACCCATGCCGATCAGGCGCTGCGCCTGCTGGCCGACGCCGGCGAGGACGAAAGGCGCGTGCTTGGAAGTTTCGGTTACAGCCGCAACGAGGCCGTGCTGCATTCGGACGCCAGCTTGATGCCACGGCGCCGGCGCGCGTGGTCGAGCTGGAACTACCTCGCCGATACGCGCGGTGAAACTCGAAGGCTCTCAGTCACGTACTGGATGAACAGGCTGCAGTCGCTTCCGGGTGATCTGCCGCTGTTCGTGACGCTGTACCCCGCTGCGGAACCGGAGACAGGAAAGGTGCTTCATCGCGAGATATACGAGCATCCCGTCTTTGACGGTGCCGCCATGCGGGCGCAACGGCAGATCTGGTCGCTTCAGGGCGTACACAACACTTGGTTCTGTGGCGCCTATTTCGGCGCAGGCTTCCATGAGGACGGACTGCAGGCCGGCCTTGCCGTTGCCGAAGCGCTCGGTGGCGTGCGCCGTCCGTGGACCGTCGAGGACGAGTCTGGCCGAATTTACTTGCCTGCCGCGCACGAGACAGGGCGGGTGGCGGCCTGATGACCGCATTCCAGTCAGCGCTCTATGCCGGCAAGGTCATGCACCAGCGCTTGCGACCGCGCAGGCACCGGCTGTCCTACCGCATCTTTCAACTCCTCCTGGACCTTGACGAGATCGAAACGCTGGCGTCCGGGCTGCGGCTCTTCTCCCATAACCGATTCAATCTTTTCAGCTTCGTGGACCGCGACCATGGCGACGGCAAGGACGTGTCGCTGAAAGCCTATGTCGAGCGTCAGCTCCAATCTGCGGGAGTGGAGACCGACGGCGGGCCGGTTCGTATTCTGTGCATGCCGCGCATGCTCGGATACGCGTTCAACCCGCTGAGCATCTACTTCTGCCATCGTCGCGCGGGTGGTCTCGCCGCCATTCTCTATGAGGTCAACAACACGTTCGGACAGCGCCACAGCTATCTCATTCCGGTCGACGACAACCAGGACTCCGGCATGGTCGAGCAGCAATGCGCCAAGCGCTTTTACGTGTCGCCCTTCATGGTGATGGACATGGAGTACCGCTTCCGCATCCGTCCACCCCAAGAGCGCGTGTCGGTGCACATAACCGGCGGCGACGAGGCGGGGCCGACGATCATTGCGGCTTTCGCCGGCGACAGGCGGCCGCTGTCGGATGCCTTGCTGGTTCGCGTCCTGTTTGCCTATCCGCTGCTGACGCTCAAGGTCGTCGCCGGAATCCATTGGCAAGCGCTGCTGCTTTGGCTGAAGGGGATGCGTCTGCAAACACGACCCGACCCGCCAAGCGAGCCTGTCACTCTCGTCGTCACGAATGAGAATTCGCGCGGGAAGGGCGAACTGAATGTCGTGGGATACTGAAAGCGGGGTGCAGCCGCGTCCAGGCCTGCTGCTCGCGCCATTCCTGAGAAAGCTTCTGTCCTGCCTCGAAAGCGGGCGATTGACCTTGCACACCCCGGACGGACTGACGCTGGATCACCAGTCCGGCAGGCCCGGACCAGAGGCCGTGCTGGTGCTGCACCGATGGAGAGCGCTACGACGCCTTCTGGTGGGCGGCGACGTGGCCTTCGCCGAAGCATATATGGACGGCGAGTGGTCGAGCCCCGACCTGCCGGCACTGCTTGAACTCGCCGCCGCCAACATCGCTGCGATCGAGAACCGGATTGCCGGCTTCCTGCCGGTGCGGCTGTTCAACCGCCTCACCCATATGCTGCGTGCCAACAGCCGGCGCGGCAGCCGGCGCAACATCGCCTATCACTACGATCTGGGCAACGACTTCTACCGGCTCTGGCTCGACCCGGGCATGACCTATTCCTCGGCGCTCTACACAGGCGGCAGCCAGACGCTGGAAGAGGCGCAAGACAACAAGCTGGACCGGATCGTCGATCTTCTTTCCGCCACCCCAGGCGCCGACGTACTCGAGATCGGTTGCGGCTGGGGCACGCTTGCGGCGCGCATTGCGAAGGCCGGTGCGACCGTCAGGGGTATAACGCTTTCGCGCGAGCAACTGGCCTATGCAAAAGAGCTAGCGGCCAGCGAGGGTGTTGGCGACCGTGTGCGGCTCGAACTGGAAGACTACCGCGACTGCACCGGCTCATTCGACCGGATCGTCTCGATCGAAATGCTGGAGGCGGTTGGCGAACGGTACTGGCCGGTCTATTTCGACAGGATTAGAAAGTTGCTGAAGCCCGGAGGTCGCGCCGTTCTTCAGGTGATCACAATCGACGACAGCCGCTTCGAGAGCTACCGCAGAGGCGCCGATTTCATCCAGCGCTACATCTTTCCGGGCGGCATGCTGCCGACGAAAACGCTGCTGGCGGAGCAAGCGCAACTGGCTGGATTGGATATCGTTTCATCCGAATTCTTTGGACGCAGTTATGCCCGCACCCTGCGCGAGTGGCGACAACGCTTTCGCCGGAACTGGAACGCCATCAATTCACTCGGTTTCGACGAGCGTTTTCGCAGGCTGTGGGATTACTACCTCTGTTATTGTGAGGCGGGTTTCAGCGCGGGGTCTATCGATGTCGGGTTGTTCGTTCTCGAACCTGATCGCCAACTGGGCCAAAGGCGGAATATCTGAACTGAGCGTGGCCCGGCACGCCTGTGGCTGCCCGATGAAGCTGGCTCTCCAACCCCTCTGTTGAGACGCCTGACAAGCGATTGGCGCTTTGCGCTGGTCCTGTTGAGATCGGACATCCCCGGTATCCTCGGGTGACGGCGGGCCAATCGGCTCGGATCCTCGAGCGGTGATCCCGGCGATTTTGCAGGCGCACGCGATAAGAGGCGGCGATAGGCAGCCGAGGCCTAGTTCTGGCGCAGCGCAGGCGTGGCGAAGACCGCGCTCGCCTCGCTGACGATTGACACGTGTGCTTTGGCCGCCGTCCCGGCCGCTATGCCGTCCCCCTGCAGGATCGCGCTGACGATCGCATCGTGCTCGCGCCACGATTTCTCCAGCCGCTCCGGCAGCCTGAATTGAGCGCGGCGGAAGGGCGCCAGCCGGCTACGCGTCAAGACCGTCAGCTCTTCTACATGCGAGCTGTGGGCACCTGCGTACAGACGGCTGTGAAACTCGGTGTTGTGGGCCTCGTACGCTTCCTCGGCGCCGAGATATACGAGGCGGGCCGCAGCCTGATGCTGTAGCTCCAGCTCGCGCCGCTCGGTGGGCGTCATCCGCTCGGCTGCAAGCCGCGCGCAGATCGCCTCCAGTTCGGCCATGCTTTCGAACATCGAAGCGAGATGCTTCTGCGTGACGACCGCCACGATTGCCCCGCGATTGGGGCGACGGTCGACAAGGCCCATGGCGCTCAATTGGCGCAACGCCTCCCTTACTGGCGTGCGCGATACCTCGAAGCGCGCGGCCAGCGTCGCCTCGTCAAGCTTCTCGCCGGGGTGCAACATGCCGGTGACGATGCCGTCGGCGATGGCGCGCACCATCCCGTCCACGGTTCGACCGTTCCTGACCAGCACCCGATCCACCGAATCTCCTCTCCTGCCCACTCTCTTTTGCCTAGAAAATAGACGATATGTCAATCTGACTACAAATTAACCCACAAGTGCATGCACAGGGTGCACGCACCTCCGTCGCAATTCGATGCTTGCAGTTAAATGCATGGAATATAACGATTTATATTTTGGCACGTCGATTGCATGCACTTTCTTATCGACCTGTTAACGAGCGCAGTTGCCAAACCCAGGAGCATCCCATGGTGTCCAGATTTCAGATCTCCCGACGCACTCTCTTGAAGACTTCCGCCACCGGCGCGGCACTGGCGCTCGCCTCGTCGGTTCCGTTTCGCCGGGCGTTGGCGGCCGACCTCACGGTCGGCTTCATCTATGTCGGACCGAAGGACGATTACGGCTACAACCAGTCGCACGCCGAGGGCGCCGCGGTGGTCAAGAAGATTCCCGGCGTGACGGTGGTCGAGGAGGAGAACGTCCCGGAAACGGTCGACGTCTCCAAGACGATGGAATCGATGATCAATCTCGACGGTGCCAAGCTGCTCTTCCCGACTTCCTTCGGCTACTTCGATCCTTTCATGCTCGACGAGGCGAAGAAGAACGCGGACATCCAGTTTCGTCATTGCGGCGGGCTGTGGACCGACAAGGACCCGCCGAACACCGGCTCCTATTTCGGCTACATCGGCATGGGCCAGTACCTGAACGGCATCGTCGCCGGCCACACGACGAAATCGAAGAAGCTTGGTTTCGTCGCCGCCAAGCCCATTCCCCAGGTGCTGCTCAACGTCAATTCCTTCCTGCTCGGCGCCCGGGCGGTCGATCCGACGATAACGGTGCAGACGATCTTCACCGGCGAGTGGAGCCTGGCGGTGAAGGAAGCGGAGGCGACCAACGCCTTGGTCGACCAGGGCGCAGACGTCGTCACCTGTCACGTGGACAGCCCCAAGGTAGTGGTGCAGACCGCTGCCAGCCGCGGCGCCTATGTGTGCGGCTACCACGCCAACCAGAGCCCGCTGGCGCCGGAGAAGTACCTTACCGGCGCCGAATGGAACTGGGGCAAGGTTTACACCGATTTCGTCAACGACATGGTCGCCGGAAAGCCGCTCAAGAATTTCGTGCGTGGCGGCCTGCCGGAAGGCTTCGTCAAGATGAGCCCGCTCGGTCCGGCCGTCTCCGAGGCCGCGCGCAAGCAGTTCGAGGCGACCAGGGCCGAGATTATGAAAGGCGATTTCGCTATCATCAAGGGCCCTATGAAGGACAACAAGGGCAAGGTCGTGGTCGCCGCCGGCAAGGTCTATCCGGAGAACGCCATCGAACTCGAAAGCATGGACTACCTGCTCGACGGGGTGATCGGCTCGACCTCGTAATCCTGGAGAAGACGCCAATCGGGACGAGCGCCATGGCAGTTCAGGCCACCAATCCTTCCTTGATCCTGAGCCAGCGTCGGCCTTGGCTACCGGCGCTGGAATGGGGCGCGCGCCGATCGGAATCATTCGTCATCCCGGTCGCCGCGATCCTCGTCGGATTGGCGATCTTCTCGGTCTTCCTGCTCCTGATCGGCAGGTCGCCCATCCAGTTCTACCAGCTTATGTACAAGGGCGGGTTCGGAAGCTGGTTCTCTATCCAGAATACGCTGGCGCGTGCCTCGCCGCTGCTGCTTGCCGCGCTTTGCGTGGCGCTGCCGGCGAGGCTCGGCCTGGTGGTGATCGGCGGCGAGGGCGCCATCGCGCTCGGCGGCACGGCGGCAGCCGCCGCCGCGCTGCCCATCATGGGCGTCGTTCCGCCTTTCCTGCTCTGGTTCGTCATGGGGATCGCCGGCGCGTTCGTCGGGGCCGTCTGGATCGGCGCGGTCGGGGCGCTTCGCCACTACCGCGCGGTCAACGAAACCATCTCGTCGCTGCTGATGGCCTATATCGGCATCGCCCTGATGAACCACTTCGTCGAAGGCCCGCTGCGCGATCCCGCCAGCCTGAACAAGCCGTCGACCGCGCCGCTGCCCAAAGCCGACATGATCGGCAACATCCCCGGCATGGACGTGCATTGGGGCCTCGTCGTCGGCATTGTCGCCTGCGTCGTGTCCTGGGTGCTGATCGAAAAGACGCGCTGGGGCTTTGCCGCCCGCATCGCCGGCGGGAACGTTCGCGCGGCCCAGATCCAGGGGCTTGCGGTCGGTCGCCTGATCGTCGGCTTCACCGCGCTCGCCGGCGCCTTCGCGGGCCTTGCCGGGATGGTGGAGGTGGCGGCGGTACAGGGCAGCGCCAACGCCTCGCTGGCAGCCGGTTACGGCTATACCGGCATCCTGGTCGCCTTTCTTGCTCGCCAGAACCCGCTGGCGATCATTCCCGTCGCCTTTCTGCTTGGCGGCATCGACGCGGCAGGCGGGTTGATCCAGCGGCGCATGGACCTGCCGGACGCTACCGTGCTCGTGCTGCAGGGCATGCTCTTTGTCGTCATCCTGTTCTCCGACACGTTCTACGGACGCTTTCGCTTCCTCAATCCGGACCTGTGGAAGAGTTCGCGGCTGCTGAAAGGGGACACCTGATGGAGCAGATGCATATCGGATTGTGGGGTGTGCCGCTCGCGATGATCGCCGGAGCCATACGGGTTTCGACGCCCTTCATCTTCGTATCGCTCGGCGAGACGATCACCGAACGCTCCGGCCGCATCAATCTCGGCCTGGAAGGCACGCTCGTCTTCGGCGCCATGATCGCCTATGGCGTGGCGGTCCTGACCGGATCGCCATGGATCGGCCTGCTGGCGGCGATGGCGTCGGGGGTTTGCTTCGGCGTCTTCCACGGCTGGATCTGCAAATATCCAAAGGTCAACGACATCGCTATCGGCATCGCCATGATGCAACTGGGCATGGGCCTGGCCTTCTTTTTCGGCAAGCCATTCATCCAGCCGGTCGCGCCGCATCTCCCGGCGATCCCGTTCGGCTGGTGGTCGGGTATTCCCCAATTGCGCTCGGCGCTCGATGTCAACGTCCTGTTCCTCGTCGGCATCGCACTGGCGTTGTTCCTCCACTGGGCGTTCGCGAACACGCGTGTCGGTCTCATCATCCGCGTCGTCGGCGACAGTTCGGATGCGGCGCGCGCCATGGGCCTCAATCCCAACGTCGTGCGCCTCTTCGCGACCGCTGCCGGCGGCGCGCTGGCCGCTATCGGCGGCGCCTATCTGTCGCTCTACTACCCGGGAAGCTGGACCGAACGTATCTCTTCCGGCCAAGGGCTGATGGCCGTGGCACTGGTCATCTTCGCGCGTTGGAACCCGATCGGCTGCTTTGCCGCCGCACTTCTGTTCGGCGGCGCCGGCGCGCTCGGGCCTGCCTTGCAGTCGGTCGGCGTCACGGAAGGCTACTACCTTTTCTACGCCGCACCTTACGTCCTCACCCTCGTCATCATGATCATCACGTCCTCGCCCGGCCAGTCGCTTTCCGGTGCGCCGGGCGAACTTTCCATAACCAAATAGGAGGCGGACATGAACGGCCTTGGCGGACTGAACAAAAGCGAGCAGGGCGTCGTCGTCGGGCTCGTCCAACTGCAATTGCCGGTCGTCGCCACCAAGACGGAACTCGCCGCGCAGACACAGCGCATCGTTGCCATGGTCGCGAAGGCGCGGCGCAACATGGGAACCATGGATCTCGTCGTCTTTCCCGAATACGCGCTGCATGGCCTTTCGATGGACATCAACCCGGACATCATGTGCCGGCTCGACGGGCCGGAAGTCGCCGCGTTCAAGAAGGCATGCAGGGACAATGCGATCTGGGGCTGCTTCTCCATCATGGAGCTCAATCCCGGCGGCATGCCCTATAATTCGGGCATCGTCATCGACGATAAGGGCGAGTTGAAGCTCTACTATCGAAAGATGCACCCCTGGGTGCCGGTCGAGCCATGGGAACCGGGCGACCGCGGCATTCCCGTCATCGACGGACCGAAGGGCTGCAAGCTGGCGCTCATCATTTGCCATGACGGCATGTTCCCCGAAATGGCGCGCGAATGCGCCTACAAGGGTGCGGAGATCATGATCCGGACGGCCGGATACACCGCGCCGGTGCGCGAGGCATGGCGTTTCACGAACCAGTCCAACGCCTTCTGCAACCTCATGGTGACGGCCAATGTCTGCATGTGCGGCTCCGACGGCACCTTCGATTCCATGGGCGAGGCCATGGTCGTCAATTTCGACGGCACCATCGTCGCCCACGGCAAAACGGGCCGCCCCGACGAGATCGTCACCGCGGAGGTTCGGCCCGACCTCGTGCGCGAGGCGCGCCGCGTCTGGGGCGTCGAGAACAACATTTACCAGTTTGGCCATCGAGGTTACGTGGCGGTCGCCGGCGGGGCTGCCGACTGCCCCTACACCTACATGCGCGACCTGGTAGCGGGCACATACCGCCTGCCCTGGGAAGACGAGGTGGCCGTGACCGACGGTACCGGCTTCGGCTTCCCCGAGCCCGCGAGACGCTACGGCGAAAGCCATGCGGAAGCGGCGGAGTAGGACGCCATGAACGCACGAGCGGACATCAGCCAGAAATTCATCGATGCGGACCCCTATCCATGGCCGTGGAACGGGGACCTGCGGCCGGACAACACCGCCCTCATCATCATCGACATGCAGCCGGATTTCTGCGGCAAGGGCGGCTATGTCGATTCCATGGGCTACGACCTGTCTCTGGTGCAGGCGCCCATCGAGCCGATAGGCCGCGTGCTCTCGGCCATGCGAGCAGGTGGCTACACAATCATACATACCCGCGAGGGGCACCGCCCCGACCTCGCCGATTTGCCGGCCAATAAGCGCTGGCGGTCGCGCCGCATCCATGCCGGCATCGGCGATCCCGGTCCTTGCGGGCGCATCCTCGTGCGCGGCGAGCCGGGCTGGGACATCATCCCGGAGCTCTATCCGCTCGAAGGCGAACCGATCATCGACAAGCCCGGCAAGGGCTCGTTCTGCGCCACCGATCTCGAACTCATCCTGAACCAGCGCGGCATCGACAACATCGTGCTCACCGGCATCACCACCGACGTCTGCGTCCACACCACCATGCGCGAGGCCAACGACCGCGGCTTCGAATGCTTGCTGCTGGAGGATTGCTGCGGCGCCACCGACAAGAGCAACCACGACCATGCCGTCAAGATGATCAAGATGCAGGGCGGTGTCTTCGGCGCTGTCTCGAATTCCGCGACGCTTGTGGAGCAATTGCCGTGATAATACCTCCGCCTCCGGAACCGAGCAGCAGGGCCATTGGCGTCGAGGCGCTGGGCATGACGATGCGTTTCGGTTCCTTTGCGGCGCTGGATGACGTCTCGATCCGCGTCCCGGCAGGGACCTTCCACGCGCTCCTCGGCGAAAACGGCGCCGGCAAGTCGACTCTGGTGAAATGCATCATGGGCTTCTATCACCCCACGGCCGGCCAGATTATGGTCGACGGGAGGGAGACCGCGATCGAAAGCCCCAAGGATGCATCCGCGCTCGGGCTCGGCATGGTCTACCAGCATTTCACCCTCGTTCCGTCGCTGACCGGCGCCGAGAACCTCGTCATCTCGAGGCAAGAGGTGCCCGCCGTCATCGACTGGGGCCGGGAGCGCAAGGCGCTGGCCGACTTCATGGAGAGGATGCCGTTCCGTCTGCCGCTCGACGTGCCCGTGCGCGATCTCGCCGCAGGGGAAAAACAGAAGCTCGAGATCATCACGCAGCTTTATCTCGGCCGGCACTTCCTGGTGCTGGACGAGCCGACATCGGTGCTGACGCCGGGCGAGGCGCAGGAGGTCTTGGGGCTGGTGCGTGGCATGACCGAAAAGGGCGATCTCACCGTGTTGATGATCAGCCACAAATTCCATGAGGTCACCGCCTTCGCCGACGACATCACGGTGCTGAGGAAGGGTCGTTTCGCCGGATCGGGAAAGGTCGCCGAACTCGACCGCCATGCGATGGCAGCGATGATGATCGGCGACCAGCCGATCGCCAAGCTCGATGCGAGGCAACCGGTGCCGGGTGACGCGCGGCCGATCCTTGTGGTCCGCAACCTGAGCGCGCCGGATCGGACCGGCCTGAAGTCGATCCATGTCGACGGGTTGGAGGTGAAGTCGGGCGAGATCGTCGGTATCGCCGGCATTTCCGGCAACGGCCAGAAGGAATTCCTGGAGGTCCTGGCCGGCCAGCGCGACAAGATCGCCGGCGATGTGCTGGTGGAGGGAGAACACTACCGCTCGACGCGCGGCGAGGCCCGCGCCCTGCATGTCCGGTTCATTCCCGAGGAACCGCTGCGCAACGCCTGCGCGCCCCGGATGACGGTGGCCGAGAACATGGCGTTCCGCACCTTCGATCTGGGCAAGGATGCCAGGCCGGTCACCTGGATCAGCAACGGCGCGATCCGGTCCCATGCAGCCCGGCTGGTCGAGCAGTTCAAGGTCAAGACGGCTTCGCTTTCCTCGCCGATCCAGGCGCTTTCCGGCGGCAACGTCCAACGCGCCGTGCTCGCGCGCGAACTGTCCGGCGCGGTTGATCTGCTGATCGTCTCCAATCCCTGCTTCGGGCTGGATTTCTCCGCCGTAGCCGAGATCAGGGCACGCATCATGAGGGCGCGAAACGCCGGCGCGGCCGTGCTCCTGATGTCGGAGGATCTTGACGAGCTGCTGGAGCTCTCAGACCGTATATTCGTCATGTCCGAGGGAGCGCTGGTCTACGAGACGCCAATCGCCGCCGCCGATGTCAATACGATCGGGCTGCACATGGCGGGGCATCATTGATGGCGGTGATCGACGCACAGCCCTTTGCGTTCCGTTTCGACCCGCAGACGATCGCGCTCGTCGTCATTGACATGCAGCGCGACTTCGCCGAGCCGGGTGGTTTCGGCGCAAGCCTCGGCAACGACGTCTCGCGGGTGCAGGCCATCGTCCCGACGGTGAAGCGGCTGATCGAGGGCTTCCGCACTTCGGGCCTGCCGGTCTTCCATACCATGGAATGTCATCGGCCTGACCTCTCGGATTGCCCGACCGCCAAGCGCGACCGAGGCAACCCGGCCATGCGTATCGGCGATGTGGGCCCCATGGGCCGTATCCTGGTCGCGGGAGAACCCGGCACAGCCATTCTCGATGAGCTGGCGCCGCGGCCGGGAGAGATCGTCATCGAGAAGCCTGGAAAAGGGGCCTTCTATGCCACCAAGTTCGGGGAAGAGCTGAAGCGGATGGGCGCCAGTCAGCTCGTCTTCGCCGGCGTCACCACGGAGGTCTGCGTGCAGACGACGATGCGCGAGGCCAATGACAGGGGTTTTGAATGCCTGCTCGCCGAGGACGCGACGGAAAGCTATTTTCCGGAGTTCAAGGCCGCCGCGATCGCCATGATCCGAGCCCAGGGCGCTATAGTAGGATGGACGGCCACGACGGATCAGGTGCTTGAAGGGATCGGAAATGCGTGACGCGGCTGCCCTGAAGACGTCCGGCCTAAAAGTCGGGGAGGAGATTTCGGGCAGGCACAAAGGCTATCCGTCCCTTGCGGCCGGCGGCTGGCGCGATCTTGATTTCGAATTCTTTCGCGAGGGTATAGTTGTTCACTGGTTGTCGAAGGGCGGCCCGGAAGAGCCGTCTGTCGCCATCCTGCATTATGCACCCGGCGCGCGCGTGCCGCGCCACCGCCACGCCGGTCTCGAGACGATCCTGGTGCTCGACGGCGTGCAGAGCGACGAGAACGGCGACTACGGCGTCGGCGCCCTCGTTCTGAACCCGGTCGGCACCGAGCATTCCGTCTGGTCGCAAAATGGTTGCGCCGTGCTGATCCAGTGGGCCCGGCCGGTGATCATTCTGGAGGAAGAGAATTGACCGGTCCGTCCTTCGATATTGCGGGCCTGCACAGGGCCTACGCGGACGGCTTTACGCCGCGTGAGATGATCGAGACCGTTTTCGAACGGCTTGCCGCCGCCCAGGATCCGGGCATCTTCCTTCATCTTGCAGACAGGGATGCGCTGTCGCGCGAAGTCGAAAAGCTGGGTGTCTTCGATCCGGAGGCCAAGCCGCTATGGGGCGTCCCGCTTGCGGTCAAGGACAACATCGACGTCGCCGGAATGCCGACCACGGCCGGTTGTCCCGACTATGCCTATATGCCGGACATCGACGCCACCGTCGTGTCGCTTCTGCGGGCCGCCGGCGCGATCGTTATCGGCAAGACCAACCTCGACCAGTTCGCCACCGGGCTGGTTGGCGTCCGGACACCCTATCCGGTTCCAAGGAACGCGGTTGATCCGGAACTCGTACCGGGCGGTTCCTCCTCCGGGTCGGCGGTTGCCGTGTCGCGTGGAATCGTTTCGTTCGCGCTTGGGACCGACACGGCGGGCTCGGGCCGTATTCCGGCAGGCCTGAACAATATCGTTGGACTGAAGCCGACCGTCGGCGCGCTTTCGACCGCCGGCGTCGTGCCGGCCTGCCGCACGCTCGACTGCGTCTCGATTTTCGCGCTTACGGTCGATGACGCGTATTCGGTTTTCTCCGTCGCGGCGAAGCACGACCCTCGCGATCCCTTTTCCAAGGCGATTGCAGCGGCCCCGCTCGCCCCGCGTCCTCCGGTATTGACCGTCGGGGTACCGGCAAGAGCCGAGCGGGAATTCTTCGGCGACGGCGCTATGGAAAAAGGCTTCGATTCTTCGCTTCGCGCGCTTGAGGAATTGGGCTGCAAGCTCGTCGAGCTGCCGTTCGCCGATTTCTACGCGACCGCCCGGCTGCTCTATGAAGGCGCCTGGGTCGCCGAACGTTACGCGGCGATCCGGGATTTCATGGACAGCCA
>JBQCFA010000208.1:0-12082 GCA_051959695.1 Rhizobiaceae bacterium | reverse complement strand
TGCTCGGCGGCCGCAACTTCGTTGCCGGACCCCTCGTCGGAGCGGCGGTCATCGTTTTCCTGCCTGAGGTGGCACGGCCCCTGTCCGACAACCGCACCCTGCTCTATGGGGCGATACTGATCCTGTCGATCACTTATCTGCCGCAAGGTCTGCTCGGCCCGGTAGTGCGACGGTTCGCGTCTCGTCGCCGGTCCGCTCCTCTTCTCCTTGAGGAGCAGAGGAATGGATAGGCTGCGGCTCCAGGGCGTCACCAAGATCTTCGGCGGGCTGACCGCGATCAACGACCTGTCTTTCGACGTGCCGGCCGGCCAGATCACGGGTCTGATCGGCCCCAACGGCGCCGGTAAAACCACGGTGATCAACATGATCACCGGCATCGCCGTCGCCACTCGCGGCAAGGTGAAGCTGAACGACACGGATCTCACGCGCGCGAAATGCGAACAGGTCGCGCGCCAGGGTATCGCGCGCACCTTCCAGAACATACGTCTGCTCAAGGACGAAAGCGCGCTCTACAACATCGTGGTCGGCTGCCATCGCCACGAAAAAAGCTCGTGGATTGCCAACATGCTCGGGCTTCCACAGGTATGGCGCGAACGCCGCCAGTTCATGCGGCGCGCATTCGAACTGCTCGAGCAGTTCGGCATGACCGCGTTTGCCGACACGCCTGCCGGCTCCCTGTCCTACGGCCACCAGCGGCGGATCGAAATCATGCGGGCGCTTGCGATGTCGCCCCGCTTCCTGCTCCTCGACGAACCCGTGGCGGGGATGAACCATGTCGAGGCCGCGGAGCTTGGGCGGATGTTGCGGGCACTTGCCGACGATGGGCTCGGAATCCTTCTGGTCGAGCACAATGTCGCCTTCGTTACGGACATCTGCAACCAGGTCTGCGTGGTCGACGCAGGCCGCAAGATTGCGGAAGGCACCGCCGAGGCGGTGTGCCGAGATCCTGTCGTCATCGCAGCGTATCTCGGGGGCTGAGATGCTGCAGGTGACCAATCTCACTTCCGGCTATGGCGGCATCGTCGCCGTCCGTTCGGCCAGCATCAAGGTCCCCCTCGGGAGCATGGTCTGCCTGATTGGCGCAAAGGGCGCCGGCAAGACCACGCTCCTCAACACGATCTGTGGCCTGGTCGCCGCCCGCGAAGGTCAGGTGAGGCTTGACGGCGAAGACGTCACCGCTCTGCCGGCGCACCTGATCGCGCGCCGCGGATTGCTTCAGGTTCCGGAAGGCAGGCAGATCCTCGGACCCTTGACGGTCGAGGAGAATTTGCGGCTCGGAAACACGGCCGCATCCAACAGGCCCGGCAACATCGAAGCGGAGCTCGACCGTGTCTTCGCCCTGTTCCCGCTGCTGCGTGAACGACGGAGCCAGATCGCCGCCCAGTTGAGCGGCGGACAGCAGCAGATGCTTGCCATAGGCCGGGCCCTTCTCGGCCGCCCGCGTGTCCTGCTGCTCGACGAGCCCAGCCTTGGGCTGGCGCCGAATCTTGTCGACCAGGTCTACGTGGCGCTCGCCCGGCTGAACCAGGACGGCCTTTCCATTCTTGTCGTCGAGCAGAATGCACGACGCGCCATGGAAGTCACGAACTACGCCTACGTGATCGACGGCGGCGCCATCGTGATGGAAGGGCCGAGCCAGGAAATACGGCGCAACGAGGACGTCATCTCGCATTATCTCGGCCAGACCAGGGACTGACCGGGACGCATCGAAACGGAGGAGAAAACCATGAATTGGAAGATCATAGCATGCGGCGTGGCCATGCTGGCCATGACCGGGATCGCCAGGGCCGACGAGGTCGTGGTCGGCGTGCAATTGCCCCTTACCGGGCCGTTTGCCTCGTTCGCGGGGCCGACGATGAAGGCCGGCCTCGATCTCGCGGTCGAGCATATCAAGAAAACGAACCTTCTCGGCGACGGGCGTTCCCTGAAGGTGCTGCTGGAGGACGACGCCACCGACAAGAGCCAGGCCATCAGCCTGACGAACCAGTTCGTCACCCGCGACAAGGCGTCGGTGCTGCTCGGGCCGCCGACGACGGTGCTGGCGGCGGCGGCCGCTCCGGCGGCCAACAGCCTGCAGACGCCGATGATGACCATCGCCGTGGCTCCGGTGGTTACCGCCACCGGCCCCTGGATCTACAAGCTCTATATGAGCCCGGACGCCGCCATGAACGCGCTGGGCGCATATGCCGACAGCCATGCGCTGAAGAAGGTCGCCATCGTCTTCGACCGCGGCAACGAGGCTTCGGTTGCCCAGAAGGATGTCTTCAAGAAGTACATCCAGGACCATGGTATCCAGGTCGTGGCCGAGGAAGCGACGCAGGTCGGTGAGACGAATTTCGCGCCGCTGGCGACCAAGCTTGTCAGCCTGCAGCCTGACGCGCTGTTCCTGGCCACGACGGCGGAAGTCGGCGCGAATGTCGTCATCCAGTCGCGTCGCGCCGGACTGCCCGACGACATAGCCGTGCTTGGAAACAACAATTTCTCTACCCCCGCCTATTCCCGCACGGGCGGCAAAGCCGTCGACGGGACCATCTATCCAGCGGACTATTTCTCGGGTCTTCCGACCGAGGAAAACAAGGCCTTCGTCGAGGCGTTCCATAAGCTTACCGGCAAGGATCCGGACTCCTTCTCGGCGGCGGCCTATGTCGGCCTCAATCTCATCGCGCAGGCGATAAAGGATGCCGGCCCGAATGCCGATAAAAAGAAGATTGCGGAAGCGCTGAGCAAGGTGGAGAACATGCCCACCGTCTTCGGCAAGGGCAAGATCTCGGTCGATAAGGACCGTTCGGGCGCCTACGACGTGGTGCTGGTGAAACTCGCCAACGGCGTGCCGGTGCTGGCGGAGTAATCGACCACGCAGGAGGTCGAGCGGAAGCGAGGGGCAATTGCACACCGCGTTGCCCCCTGCACGCTGAGGGACGATCGGACAGACGGTGCGGCAGTGCCGCCAAACCCGCAGAACTGCGGGCTTTTGATAAACATCGCAGTCAGTCGGGTTCGAAAGTGGCTGACAAAGCTGCGGAAATCAGCCCCGAGGTGGCGGCTTATGCCGCCTTTACAATCATTTAGATAAACACCGGCCTTAAAAAGATGGCGGAGAGGGGGTCACCGCACTATCGGCCTTTTGCCGGCTTTGTTCGAGCGGATGCGAGAGGACAGACGGCACGACAGACGACGACGCCCATGGTCCGGTATGGTGCTCGCGTTTCCTTAAGGCGAGCAAATGGGACCACTTGTGTCCGGCAAGTGTCAGCCCTCGTGCTGCGGCACGTTAATTGTTCATTCAGCCTGCCGCATAAAAAGCGTCGCTGATTTAATCCATTGTCCCGGCTGTCTGAGATAGGCTCATGCGGATTGCACCGGAGCCAATATGGCCGACGAATTCTCGTCGCTCGATAACGTCGAGCGGTTCATAAACGCTCGGCACAGGGGCCTAGATTTCCCACCAGCTCTTGAGGGTCAGCTCGAGCGTGATACTCGCACCCGGCGCAGCCAGCGCCTGCGAGCGGCCGTCCCATGGATCGCGATCATCTACAATCTCTTTCTGATACCTGATTGGCTGTTGGTCCGCGACAGGTTTGCTATGGCGCTCATTCTGCACCTCGGTGTCGTCACGCCCTGGATACTCCTCACCCGACGGATGACTGAAGAGAACAGCCCGCGCATGCTTCGCGAAGGATTGGCTGCGTCAATTCCGATCCTCATCGTCCTTCAAATACTCGCAAGCTTCGTTCTGACTTCCTCTCCTGACGCCGACCACTATCAGTATTTCGTCCTATTGGTGCTTCTTTTCTCGAACACCATCCAACGTCTGCCCTTCCGCTACGCGTTGACGGTTTCGTTCCTGATAGTCGCATTACATGGCACCGCACTCGTCACTTTCGGCCACATGCCTTGGCCGGTCACGCTGGTCGCCATCACAACGCTTTCAGCAGCAGCCTATCTTACCCTGGTAAGCAACTACTACCTCGAGCGGGACAGCAGGCGCTCCTTCCTTCACTCGCTACGCGATCGGTTGCGCCATTCCGAGACGGAGGCGGCGTCAAATCACGATCCTCTGACGGATCTCGCTAATCGCCGCTATCTCTCCGCTCGTCTGGTCGAGCTTTGGCAAAGGAGTGACGTCGGCTCCCAAGTTTCCGTCATCCTCTTGGATATCGACCATTTCAAGCTCTTCAACGATCGCTATGGCCATGCAGCCGGGGACTCCTGCCTGAAACGGGTTGCTGCCTGCACTCAAGCGGAATTGCGCAGCTCAGACGATCTCGCCGTTCGTTATGGAGGGGAGGAACTGCTGGTTCTGATGCCAAATACGGAGGCCGGGGATGCCATCCGCATGGCCGAACGGATCAGGCGCTCGATCGAAGCAATTGCCATCCCGCACGAGGGCGTAGGTCGCTCTGCATTTATCACCGCTAGCTTTGGTGTCGCCGCCGCACCAATCGGCGCCGTTTCCGATTCTGAGTTAATCGCCGCAGCCGATGTCGCCCTTTATGCGGCCAAGCGCAATGGGCGAAATCAGGTGTGGCCGCCGCTATTGCGGCCAGAAAGCAACGCGGAGGGCGCAGCGGCTGGGAATGTCACAGCTTTGCGGCGATAGACACCGCAATTACGCGAGGTGACTGTGGGTAATGGTGTTGCGAGCGGACACCTCTCGGAGCTGCCTCTGGGCGTATCTAGAATCATCTGAGAAGTGTCCTCGCCAACATTCTACCCAATTGCTAACGCGTCTCAAATGGCGGGCCGAATCTGCATTCCATAACCTGTTTGCGCCTCCGACTGTCTCGGCCATAGGAATAAATCGGGAGCGTGCTCGTTGCGGTAACACCAGCAGGTGCACCCGAGTCGTGTAGGGTGTTGGGCACTGCGAACTATGCGGGCTGCCCTACTGCCGCAACGGGCACATATCACTTTGGGTGCTGTATTTGGCGCACTGCGCGCTGTCGATTGCTCGGTGAGTCGATCCTGGGCATCAACGCAATCCCAATTTCGACAAGAAGCTAAGTCTCCAGGCATGGTTGTGCCGACTGCGGACTCCAGTCATCAACCCTTCACCTACTCGATCAACTTCAATGCTGCAGTTTGTTGCAGCGCAAAGAAGGCAGATATCGCGCGACGTAGATTACCTTGTCGACAACGACGAACCACAAGGAGAACCAAGATGTTCACGCGTCGCCAGGCACTGTTAGGAGCGGCCGCCGCCGGGGTGCTGGGAGCCACCCTGCCGGTATTGGCTTCCGCGGGCCCGATAGCAGAAGCCGAGATCGCGGGACTGCCGCAGGAGAAGGTGGTGCTCGTGGCTCCGCCATTCGTCCACGCGCACGAGCAGGTCGCTTCCGGTGGGCCAAAAGTCGTGGAGTTCACCATGCATGTGACGGAAAAGCCGATCGTCATAGATGGCGATGGGACCGTAATGCAGGGCATGACCTTCAACGGTTCCATTCCAGGCCCCATGATGGTGGTGCATCAGGACGACTATCTTGAACTCACGCTGGTAAACCCGGCTACTAACTCGATGCCGCATAATATTGACTTTCATGCCGCGACGGGCGGGCTTGGCGGCGGAGCGCTGACGCTGATCAATCCCGGCGAGCAGGTGAAACTCCGTTTCCGGCCGACGCGAGCGGGCGTCTTTGTCTATCATTGCGCGCCGGGCGGGCCGATGATTCCCTGGCATGTCGTTTCCGGCATGAGCGGCACTGTGATGGTGCTGCCCCGCGATGGCCTGAAGGATGAAAACGGTCGGCCGCTCCGCTATGATCGCATCTACTACATCGGCGAGAACGACTTCTACGTGCCGCGCGATAAGGACGGCAATTTCAAGAAATACGAAACCCCCGGCGACAGCTATGCCGACACGGTCGAAGTCATGCGCGGATTGATACCGACGCATGTTGTCTTCAATGGCTCCAAGGACGCGCTGACAGGCGACAACGCCATGAAAGCGAAGGTCGGCGAAACCGTCCTGATCGTGCATTCGCAGGCCAACCGCGATACCCGTCCACACCTCATCGGCGGCCACGGGGACTATGTCTGGGAACAGGGAAAGTTCGCCAACCCGCCCGCCCGCGACCTGGAGACCTGGTTCGTCCGCGGCGGCTCGGCGGGAGCCGCGCTCTACACCTTCCGTCAGCCCGGCATCTACGCCTATGTGAACCACAACCTGATCGAGGCGGTGGAACTAGGGGCGACGGCGCACTTCGTGGTCGAAGGCGACTGGAACGACGACCTGATGAAGCAGATCGTCGCCCCCGGTCCGATCGCAAACTACTGAAGTCGGGGGAAGATAGAGCGGCCCGGCTCCACCGGGCCGCTCCCAGGAAGCTCTTTGCCATGCACCTCACTCTCGTCGAAGCCGCGTTAGGCGGCGCCCTCGCCCTTGTCGTTCCGATGACCGCTCTCGGTCTCTCGGGTAGAGCGCATGAGCCAAAACCCATCGTTCCGGCACCCGATACGATCAAAGTGGCGGCCAGCGTCATCGACTATCCCTTGCCCGGCGAATTCCTCGATCGCGGGCTGCCTGCGACGGCACCCACGAAAAGAACGGAAGTTCCGGCCTTCAGGATCACGAAGCAGCAAGTAAGCCTGACGGACTACGATCGTTGCGTCGCGGCCGGAGCGTGTATCGCGGCCGATGCCCAGGATATGAGTGCGGATGTTCCTGTGACGGGCGTAAGCTGGCTCGACGCCGAAGCCTACGCGGGTTGGTTATCCAAGGCCACCGGCGCATCCTGGCGGCTTCCGACGGATGCCGAGATGGCGACAGCGGCAGCCGAGCGCTTCGCCGGCGAATCCTTTTCCGCCGGTGCCGACAATCCTTCCAATCCAGCCGTGCGGTGGATCCGGCAGTACCGCCAGGAAGCGGCTGCCAGGCGGCCAGCCGATCCTGGGCCGAAGCCGCGTGGCCACTACGGAGCCAACTCGCAGGGCCTCGAGGATTTCGCGGGCAATGTCTGGGAATGGACCTCAACCTGCTACGAGCGTGTCACGCTCGGCGGAGGCGGCGAGCACGCCGGCACGACGTGGAACTGCGGTGTACACGCGCTCGAAGGCCGGCACCGGGCCTACATGTCCAACTTCGTGCGTGAAGGGAAGAGCGGCGGCTGCGCGGTCGGCACGCCGCCCGACTATCTCGGCTTCCGCCTGGTGCGGGAAAGAACTTCCTTGGCCGCGACCATCACGCATCGTCTGCTGAGCATCCTCCACCCGGCGCATTACAACAGCATCTGAGAGGCACATGAACCCCGACAGGTCCGGATCGGCCGCAGGTGCGGCTCGCAAGCAAAGATACCCCGTCAGAAGCCTCGCCAATGATGCGCGTGGCAGGCCCGGAGAGCGGATGACGGCATCGCGCGCCGGCGTTTCGGCGGACCGTTCGGTTCCGCGCGCGGCCGTCAAGGCGGGCGATCTTTCGAGGGACAGGCGCGGTCGGATCAGATCCATGCCGCCGATCCTTCACTACGGTTTTCGTCCCTTCTTCCTTCTAGCCGCCCTATATGCGGGACTGGCGATCCCGGTATGGCTCTGGATGTATTTTTCCGGGAACGGTATGTCCGGACCGTTCTCCGGCCTCCAATGGCACATGCACGAGATGCTGTTCGGCTATCTCGCCGCGGTGATCACGGGGTTCATCCTGACGGCGATCCCCAACTGGACGGGTCGGCTTCCGCTCAGCGGATGGCCATTGGCCGGGCTTGTCGGCCTGTGGGCGGCGGGGCGCGTCGCCTGCACCTTCATTCCGCAACCCGTCGCGGCAGCCCTCCTGGACCTCGCCTTCCCTGTGACGTTGGCCTTGGCAGTCTGGCGGGAAGTGCTGGCCGGAAAGAACTGGAGAAATGCTCCGGTCGCCATGATGATCACCCTGTTCGGCGTAGCCAATGCCCTGCATCACGGCGAGGGCCTCGCTTGGATCTCGCCGGGGCTTGGTCCGCGTCTCGCACTGGCCGTAGCCGCGGTGCTGATCGCCCTAATCGGCGGCCGCATTGTCCCGAGCTTCACACGCAACTGGCTCGTCAAGAAGGGACGTCCCGTCCTGCCGGCCAGCTTCGGCCTTATCGACAAGGCGGCGCTTGCCAGCGCCGTCCTCGCCGCGCTCTCGTGGACGGCTTTCCCCGATTCCAGGACGGCGGGCGTGCTCTTGATATTGACGGGACTGTTGCTGCTCGCGCGCCTTTTCCGCTGGCGAGGCAGCGCCACTTTCCGCGAACCGATCCTCTTTGTCCTGCACCTGGGATATGGCTGGCTGGCGGTTTCGTTCCTGCTGCTCGGCGCCTCCCGCCTCACCGGAGCGGTCCCCCAGAGCGCGGCCTTGCACGCGCTGACCGCCGGCGCGATCGGGACGATGACGCTCGCCGTGATGACAAGGGCGAGCCTCGGCCACACCGGACGGGAGATCCTCGCCGACCGCGCCACCGTCGCCATCTACCTGGCCGTCACGGCAGGCGCTGCGCTTCGGGTCATGGCACCGTTCGCTGGCGGCTGGTATGCCCACGTGCTCGGCTGCGGCGGCGCGCTCTGGAGTGCGGCGTTCCTGCTATTTGCCGTGCACTATGCGCCGGTCCTATGGGCCCCGCGGGCGACGTGAACCGTGCGCAAGGATCGCGAAGCGGAATGGATCACAGGTGACGTTCGTGCGCGATCCTGAACTCAGAACAGCAGCCGCGCGAGCGCGCCGAGGGAGAAGAGAAGCGCCATCATGCTCGGCACGATCACAGCCGCACCGAACACGAATGCGAGCACGGTTGCCCAGTCCCGCTGGATGTGGAGCTTCTCGAGCATGGACAAGGAAATTAGCCGCATTGAATGAATAAGCAAGGCTTTCTCCCCGCCGTTCAGGTCCGCCGCCAGCGGCGGCCCGCGTCCAGCCAATCTTCCATCAGATGCCGGTCTTCCTTCGAAAAGCGGGCTCGCTTCACCAGGTCGGCGAAGCTGTCGCCGGGATGGCAGCGGTCGTAGCGCTGGGCAACCAGTTCCAGAAGCGTCTTCTCTTCTTCGTCCTGGCGCTTTGGTGAACGCATGACCCACTGCATCGGAAATTCTCGATAGAAACAGAAGGCCCGAGCTGCGCGATCGGCGTGCGCAGCCCGGGCCTTCTCCTAGTTGCTCGCGACCGCCTGGCTGAAGAGCTGGGCGAAAACCGCCTTGGCTTTTCCGGTCTGTTTCACCGCCTCCGCCGCTTCAAGATTGACGGGTTTGCCAACCTCGATCAGCGCCACCATGCCCATGCCGTAATGAGGCAGGCACTTGACGCCGTACACGCCTTCCTTGTCGAGCTTGACCGTCAGCTCCTCAGAGAACTTGCCCTTGAAGGGCTGAGCCCCCTCGGGGATCATCCCCTGGATGCTTTCCACATTGTGCCCCTTGTCCACCGGAACGAAACGAATGGTGTCGCCGGGAGCCGCCCGGACGAAGTCGGGCTCGAACACCATCATGCCCTTCTCGCCCTTGTTCAACATCTTGACCTCGATTTCGGCCGCGCCGGCCCCACCGGCGAATAGCACAGCGGTTCCAAGAACCAGCACGGCGATCGTCTTTTTCATCATCTTCTTCCTTCAAGTACACGGCTTCATCCAGCCGTTGGCCAGCGTATAGGCTGCGTCCGCATGTCCGTGTTTGCGCTGGCGCAAACTGCGGATAAAAAGGGCGTCGAAGCGGATCACGAGCGGAGGAAGCTCTCCCCATGCCTGCCCTCGACAAGTCGCTGGTCGCGCATCTCCCGGCCTTCACCGGTCTCACCGGAGATGAGCAGAACCGGATACTCACGAGCGCCCGCTCGGTCCGGCATCCGAAAGACGCCGAAATTTTCGCGCAGGGCGAACCGGCCGGACATTTCTTTCTCCTGCTCTCGGGACATATCCGCGTCGTCCAGACTTCGCCGGAGGGTCATCAGGTGGTTGTCCGCTACATCAGCGAAGGCGAGCTTTTTGGCATCGCTGTCGCCATGGGCCGGGACACTTACCCCGCGACGGCGCTCGCCGCCGTCGACTGTGTTGCGCTTTCCTGGCCGAACAGCGTTTGGCCGGAAATCCAGTCCCGCTTTCCGTCCTTCGGCGCGAGCGCCTACCGGACGATCGGATCGCGGCTGCAGGACACGCAGTCGCGCGTGATGGAGATCGTGACGGAACAGGTGGAGCAACGCATCGCCCACACCATCCTCAGGCTGGTCCAGCAGTCGGGGCGAAAGACCGAAGCCGGCATCGAGATCGATTTCCCCATCACGCGCCAGGACATCGCCGAGATGACCGGAACGACGCTCCACACTGTCAGCAGGCTTCTCAGCTCATGGGAGGAGGAAGGCCTTGTTCGGAGCAGACGTCAGAAGGTCACGGTCACGAACCCGCATGGGCTTATGCTGATCGCCGAAAACCGCCGGAAGAAGTAACGTACTCTTCAGGGCTCGCCGCCTGGTGCGTGCCCGGGATGGCCCCCCACTGTGTCTCGCGCAAACGCCGCACGCTCGAACGCAGAGGGCCTATCGGCGCTGGCGTCGGCCCGCATCGCGTCCAGCAGTTCCCGGAAAAAGGCCCCCTCGTCGATGCCATGCGCTTCGCACGCGTCCGCCACCGTATGGAAGACGCCTATCGGGCAGCCGATACAAAGCATCCGGTGGCGGATGAACACGTGGATCGTGGCGGGCCAGCGGCGCATGATCTCGTCCACTGTCATATCGGGGTCGGTGGCTGTCGGGTTCATCCGCGTCGCGCGCTCCGCCAAAACGGTAGGAAAGCAGAGAGCCAGATTGCGGACGTTGCGCTGGCGCAAAGAACGCGACGGTCCGCAAAAGCATGCGAGAGCATCGCTCCCGCCGCTCCCGTGCGATAATTCCCTCCTTGCGTCGCTTCGAAGCGGGAATTAAAAACGGTATTCACTATACCACTTTTAGAGCCAGCCAAAAATCCCCTGAAGCAACCGGGATTCGGCTGCGATCCGTATACGAGGAACCGGGTATGAAGCTTACGCTTCACACCGACTACGCATTGCGCATGTTGATCTTCCTCGCGGTCCACGAGGGAAGGCCAATCACCGTATCGGATGTGGCCAGCGTTCACGGGCTCTCCCGCAACCACCTCATGAAAGTGGCGCTGGATCTCGGCAGGCTGGATTACATCAAGACAACGCGGGGACGCACCGGCGGCATTTCACTCGCCAGGCAGCCGAGCGACATCAATATCGGCGCGGTCGTTCGCGCGATGGAGGATGGCTTTGCTCTCGTCGAATGTCTCCGCCCCGGAGGCGGCTTCTGTCTCATCACGCCCGCCTGCCGCCTCAAGGGCGTTGTCCACAGGGCGCTCGAAGCTTTCCTTGCTATATTCGATGCTTATACTCTTGCCGACCTGATCGGCGAACGTGCGCCGCTCGAGAAACTGCTCGAGATGCAAGTCGATCCGGCCAAGGCCGCGTAGTGGGCTTACAGGAAACGGCATGGAGGGGCCATGATCAAGCAACTCACTTCCGGCGAACGTCAGGGAGCGGCCGTCCTCCTCGGGCTTTTGGCCGCGATCGGAGTGCTGATGGCGGCGCTCGGCCGGGCCGGCCCGTTCGGTATCCACGGCCTTATCGTGATCCTGTTCGCGCTCGCTCTCCTATTTCCCGTGCTGTCGACATTCTATGAACCCGAACCCGATCCGGAACGGCTGACTTACTACTACGACGACCCGATCAAGGCGGGCATCGTGCTGACGATGGCATGGGCGGTTTTCGGCATGTTTATGGGCGTATGGGTGGCCGCGCAGCTCGCCTGGCCCAACCTCGCCTTCGATGCCGCCTGGTCAACCTTCGGCCGCCTCCGCCCCACCCACACGACCGGCGTCATCTTCGGCTTCGGCGGCAACGCGCTGATCTCGACGTCCCTCTACGTCGTGCAGAGGACATCTCGCGCCCGCCTTGCCGGACAGCTCAGCCCCTGGTTCGTCCTCATGGGTTACAACCTATTCTGCATTCTGGCGGTCACCGGTTACTTCATGGGAGTGACCCAGTCGAAGGAATATGCCGAGCCTGAATGGTACGCTGACCTTTGGCTGGTGATCGTCTGGGTTTCCTATTTCGTCCTCTACATCCGCACGCTCGCCCGGCGGAAGGAACC